>JANNON010000607.1:0-4684 GCA_031399105.1 Blastocatellia bacterium
GGACTGCGCATCGGACTCGCCACGGTGAAAGGCCTGGCAGCAACAACTGGCAGACTTTGTGTGGGAGTGCCAACACTAAGTGCCGTAGCGCACTCGGTTGGTTCTTCTGAGGTGACCGTCTCGCTCTTGCCGGCTGGGCGCGGTGAACTCTTCGTACAAATGTTTTATGTGTCAGATGCTGGAGCAGTGAAGCCGCTTGACCGCCCGGCGCATCTGTCCCCGCAGCAGACGCTCGCTCGCTATAGTTTGATTTCAAATGCAGTCTGGGCCGGCGAGGGTGCACAGTTGCACCACCAAATGATTGAGGACTATGCCCAGCCTCATCTTGAACTAAGGTGGACGATTGCCCCGGTTGCTCGGTTGCTCGCGACGAACGTCGCTGCTTTGGGTTTCATGCAACAGGAATGTGCCGTCGGACCAGAATTACTATCTGCAGTCTATGTCAGGCCCGCTGACGCAGAATTAAAGATCAATGTCGTCAAGCAGTGATCACGCTTTCGCCCCCGCAACATCAGCCGTTGAACTTGACCTGATGAGCGAGCACGATCTGCTCGAGGTGGTTGAGATCGAAGAACGTTCTGGCTTAAGTCGTTGGGGTTGGGCCGCCTACTACTCTGAGCTGCAAAGTCGCAATGGGCGATTCATGTTTGTTGCACGAGTCTTAAGGCCACTGGATCAGATCGAAACTTATAATCTTGCAGGCTACATCGTAGCGCGACACTCCGGAGACGAAATTCACATCAACAACGTTGCCGTGCGCGACGAGTATCGGCGACTGGGCATCGGTAGCCGCTTGTTAGATCGCATTCTCCAGGAGGGAGCGCAAACCGGAGCCGAGGCGGCTTTTCTGGAAGTTCGGAGCGCAAACATCGCGGCACAGGCTCTTTATCAGCGTTGCGGATTTTTTATCCTGGGTCGCCGGCGCAATTATTACTCAGATCCGCTGGAGGACGCGCTCACCATGCGTGCAAATCTCAAGCGATGATGCTTGCTTCGTGATGTCAATTGGGCTAACATTTTTTCGTGCCTAACATTCCCAAGGAGGTTCTTCCAGCTAACTCCTGCGCAAACCCTACTTTCCAGTTAAAAGTCTGAAAGGAGACAAAGCACACCATGGATATTTCGACAGACACCCTGAAAGAAGAGTTGATGAATCGGGATCCCGAGTTCAGAGAATTAGCCCGGGAGCACACGAAATACGAGCAAAGATTGAGTGAATTGTCTGCACTTGCTTATCCCAGCGACGAAGAACAACTGGAAGAAGTTACGTTGAAGAAGAAAAAGTTAGCTCTCAAAGATCAGATGTATTCAATTATCTCGCAATTTCAGAAAACCCAGAGCTTGAGCCATTAATACATCGGGAGAAGTTTCTCCGATTGTAGGGATTGAGGGGACGCACTATTCAGATGCGTCCCCTTTCCCACAAAGGGCGTTAGATTTTCAAAACAAAGGATTCGATAAACACATTGCCTATTGTTCGTGACGGGCTGCCCTGATTTTGGTCCCCGCCTTGTTAACGGCTGTTTTTTTAGGGTTGGGTTATTGGGTTGTAGCGCTCCTCTTCCTGTTATTGGCCGCGTTCATGGCCTACTTCTTTCGCGATCCGAATCGCCAGATCCCTGACGGCGACGGCAACATCATCGTATCCCCAGCTGACGGCAAGGTTACACTCGTGAAAGACCTCGCATCGGAGAATGGGACCTCGGCAAAACTGGTCAGCATCTTTCTTTCACCGTTGGACGTTCACATCAATCGCGCGCCGATCGCCGGCAGGATCACCGATATCTCTTATGCGAAGGGAAAGTTCCTGATGGCGACTGATAAGAACGCCAGCCTCGTGAACGAGCAGAATGTGCTGACGATCCAGGGAGAACGCATCACCGTCGTCTGCAAACAGATCGCCGGAATTCTTGCACGTCGCATTGTTTGCTGGAAGAAGCTGGGAGAACACGTTGTTCTAGGCGAACGATTTGGAATGATCAAGTTCAGTTCGCGGACTGACTTGATCGTTCCCAGCAACGTGGAAGTGCTGGTTTCAGAAGGCATGCGGGTGAAGGGCGGGATCACCGTCATCGGGAGGATACGATGAGTAGCGCACAAGCAGCGTACGAGGAGCCCGAGCAAAAAAATCCGGAACGACACGGAGTTAGAAAGGGACTCTATCTAATCCCCTCCGCATTCACAGCGGCGAACATCGGCATGGGGTTCTATGCGGTGATGTCTGCCTTGCGTGGGTTTCAATTCGTCGGAACTGGCGTGGAAGCAGATCTGCTCCGCGCTGAAAGCTATCTCAATGCTGCAGCGATCGCGATTGGTCTGGCGGTGCTTTGCGACATGCTTGATGGCCGCATCGCGCGAATGACAAAAACGACCACTGAAATCGGCGTGCAGCTCGACTCAATCGCCGACGTCGTTACGTTTGGACTCGCGCCGGCCGTGCTCGCGTATGTTTGGGGATATGGAGCGAGCCTGCAAGAGGGCAGCGCAATTCATCGCTTCGCCTGGTTTCTCTCGTTCATGTATCTGATGTGTGGTGCGTTTCGGCTGGCGCGCTTCAATGTTCAGTCCTCGCGCCCGCGGATTCTCGCCGAGGGAACGATCAAGGTCGATAAGAAGAGTTTCGTGGGATTGCCGATTCCTGTCGCCGGAGGACTGATCGCAGCACTGATACATTTCGCCCCAGTCCCGCTCGTTTACTACGGACCGCAACGCTCCGAAGTCTATTCGATACTCCTGATGACGCTGGTGGGTCTCCTTGGGCTGCTCATGGTTAGCACCCTTCGCTTTCCGAGTTTCAAGAATGTCGGCAGTCGGAAGCGGAGTATGCGCACTATCATTCTGGTGGTCGCGATCGGAATGTTGATTTTGCTTTATTCAAAGTATGTGCTGCTGGGACTGGCGGTAACTTATATTCTGCACGGGCTGTTGTCGCGTATCGTGGGAATGTTTCGACGGCATACTGATGTGGGCGAATCAATGCGCGACGAAGTCAGTCCTACCCCGCGATAGTGTGAATCAGCTTGCCTCTCATTCACCCCAACCTTCAGGTTGGGGACCATCGAGTCAAATTAAGTCAGGAACCATTTCAATGGTTTCCTGTGCCTAACAAACTCAAGAGCCTGCGTTTGAAAACCATTGAAATGGTTCCCGGTGGCACGTAGTACGGCGGTCCCCCAACCTGAAGGTTGGTTGGAATGAGACTACGGCTTCGTAACGATGTCCCGACTTGTTGTGCAAAAGCAGTGTGAATCAGAACCGCAATACTGTAAGGCGATCTAACCTACCTCAATCCTGCTTACCTTTTGTCACACCTTCTGCCGGCTCTGCAAAAGCCAGGAGTCCACTCTGGGTTGTAAGAAACACTGCGTCGCCCACGGCAATTGGCGAAGCTGAACGGCCCATCTCCTCATCAGTTGGAAGGGAGTTCACCGGACGCCCATCGCCCAGCCCCAGGACCACCGCCGCCGAACTTGAAAGCGGGGTAAACAGTGCGCCGTCGATAGTGGTAAACGGTTGCGAAGAAATTCTGCCAGGCAATTGGCGTTTCCAAACCCTCCTTCCGCCCAGCGAGTAAAGATAGACAAAGTTGTCGAGGGACGCGACGAGCAAGGAACTTTCGACTTGCGCAACAGCCTGCACGCCCGCGCCTGTGCGAGTCTTCCATCTTAGCTTGCCGTTTCCCGCATTGACCGCGTACACGTAGCCGTCTCCGGACCCAAAGAATACGCTGTCACCAGAGACTGCTACTGGCCCTCTCACCGCGCCTTTGCTGCGGTACTTCCAAAGAAGCTTGCCTGAGTTCTCATCCAGAGCCAGCAGCGTCCCATCTTCGCTGCCAACATACACGCGCCCATCTGCTACTACCGATTGACCGCTAAAAGCAGCTGAATAGTCAAAGCCCCAACGCGCTACACCGGTTGCGCCGTCGAAGGAATAAAACTTTCCATCGGTGCCTCCGGCAAAAATCTTCCCATCCTTCAGCGTGAGTGAACCTCGCAGCGGAGTCGCAAGCGTTCGCATCCACTGCGTTACACCGCCTTCACTTCCCAAAGCGCGTAACGTACCCGTAGCTATGCGACGATCTGCGCGCGCGGTTTCAGTGCCCAAAACTTCTGAAGCTACGTAAACCCGCTGTTGATCAGCCACCGGCGATGCAGACAATTCACCACCAATTTCTGATCGCCATCGCAAGCGGCCGTCGCTCGCTCTTAGCGATACCATCATGCCCCCGGAAAGGGGGACAAAGATGGATTGATCGTCAAAGGCGGGGGTTAAGTTCAGCGTCTGGGTTGAGTCAAAGCGCCAGCGCAGCGTCAGCGGTTGGGCCAAGGCAACGCGCGCCGGCTTCGTTGAAAGCAGAACCTGGCCGAAGCTGAATGAGAAGCAGCTGAATAGCAGGAACCAAATCGTGATGATTCGTAATGTTCCGTGCTTGGCCAACCGCGATGCAATAGGTCTAGTCATAAGTTAGAAACCAGGTAGTGATGCAGTTTGCTCGTTCGCGATTCATTCGGGTGTCATGAGGTCAGTACCACCTCGCGGTAGCGGGTGGTGACCGTGATCCAGTAGGCGTAGAGCTTGGCCACGGCGTAGGGGCTGCGCGGGTAGAAGGGCGTGGTCTCCCTTTGCGGCACTTGCTGCACCAGGCCATACAGCTCGGAGGTGCTGGCCTGGTAGAAGCGGG
>JANNON010000615.1:0-2519 GCA_031399105.1 Blastocatellia bacterium
CAGAGATTAGTTGTCGAAACCCATTATGCGCCTGCGGATTCCTTGCTTGAGAACCACTACATTAAAGTTGAACAGCAGACCTATTCTCCAACCGCCTATTCGAAGGTAGGTTAAAAGTTGGACCTCGTGAATCGGTGCTAATGCCTCGACTGCCTTCACCTCAACAACGACCGCATCTTCGACGAGGATATCCATTCTGTAGACTTCGGGTAATCGAAGGCCTTTGTACTCGAAAGGAAGCCAGTCTTCCTGTTTGAACTTGATTCCTCAAGCAGTTCTCGACATAAGCTCAGCCGATACGCTGATTCCAACAGTCCTGGACCAAGATGTCGATGCACTTCAATAGCGCTTCCAATGATCTCATGCGTCAGCTCGTTTAGGTGAGGATCCATAAGCTTCTCCTTTTTTTGTTTTGTTCGCTCTGTGGCACCTCCGTGTTCTTTGTGTCTCTGTGGTTAGGCTGATTTAAAACTCATGCACCGCAGAAAGAAAAATCACTAACCACAGAGACACAGAGGACACTAAGGATACACAGAGAGGGATTCTGATAGAAGCGCAACAGTGCAACATAAATGTCCCCGGTTTTTCGAAATAAGAAATGTAGAGTAGCTGTCCATCTCACTCCTGAGCGACTATCTGGTAACCGAAAGGTGAGCAACAGCTCGGAGTCACGGAAGACAAGGAGAAATTAATGAAATACATCTGTTTGGGATACATCGAACCAGGAAGATTCGAAGGGATGACCGAGGACGAGCGACACGCAGTGCTCGACGAATGTTTTGAGCACAATGACCATCTGCGTACAAACGGACATCTTGTCGCCGAAGTACCTTTGCAGCCTCCGGAAACCGCGTTGACCCTGTACTGGAAAAACGGCAAAGTCGCGACGACTGATGGCCCGTATGCGGAAACCAAGGAACAGCTCGGCGGCATTCAGATCCTTGAGGCGCGAGACCTCAATCATGCCGTTCAGCTTGTCTCACAGCAACCAGGCTTTAAGTACGGACCTTGACCGATTGAGATACGGCCAGTTGAGATACGGCCAGTTGTTGATTTGACCGAGATCATAAAGGAGAGCAAGCAGCGGCGACGGCGAAAGTAGATAAGGGTGATGGGTATAGGGTCTGGGGTATAGGGTATGGGGTGTAGGGTGTAGGGTGTGGGGTATGGCGTGTTGGATAACAAGGAGACCTCGCGATGAGTTCGTCCGCTTTGGCTTTGCCACCTGCTGTGCGGCAGAGCCGAGACCTGAATGTCGCCAAATGACATTGAGGCAATCCCGATGTCTCACGTCGGTCGAAAACTATCTGTAGCTCTGACCAGCGCATCGATGATGCCTGGCTCGAGGGAAGCATGACCGGCGTCGGGAATGATCTCGAGTCGCGCTTCCGGCCAGGCGCGATGCAAATCCCAGGCGTTTGTCATAGGACAAATGATGTCGTATCGACCCTGCACGATCACTCCAGGTATTCTTCGAATTCTACGAACATGTTCCAGCAGGTAATTGTCAGTCTCGAAGAAGCAATTGTTCATGAAGTAGTGACATTCGATTCGCGCCAGCGCGATCGCGGTTTCGGGTTCACTAAATTCGTCGATCAACTTCTGATCCGGAATCAGTTTCAATGCACTCGATTCCCAGACGGACCACGCTTGCGCGGCTTCTTTTCGCACTGATGCGTTCTCGCTTGTTAGAGCCGATAGTAAGCGCGAATCATGTCACGTCGTTCATCTTCAGGAACGAGTCGAACAAACTCCTCCCAACAATCGGGAAAGATCGCGCTTGCGCCCTGGCTGTCTTCATAAAACCATCGGTTTTCACTTTTTCGGCCGAGGAAGATCCCACGCAATACCAAACCAGTCACTTTTTCAGGATGTGTCTCGGCATAAGCAAGTGCCAGCGTGCTGCCCCAGGAGCCGCCAAACACCAACCACCGCTCTACTCCAAGGTGCGTGCGTATCTGCTCGATATCGGCGACGAGATGCCAGGTAGTGTTGTCTTCAAGAGAGGCGTGAGGAGTGCTCTTTCCCGAGCCACGCTGGTCAAAAAGAATTACGCGGTAAGCCCCCGGGGTCAAAGAAGCGTCGAAGAAGCGACGATAGTCCGTGACCAAACCCGCGCCTGGTCCACCATGGAGAAAGATGACTGGCTGCCCTGCCGGATTGCCGCACTGCTCGTAGTAGAGTTCATGAACGGGAGAAACCCGCAAACGTCCAGTGTCGAAAGGCTCAATCTCGGGATACAGGGTTCGAAGTTCGCTCATACTGATCCTCTTTGGTTGTGGCGTTGGCGATCGATAATCGACAACGCCAATCCTAGTCGCCGCAGCGCCAAGCGCAAAGCGAAAACCTCAAGGCGAAGGGCACTCGTCCAACGTCCAACGTCGAAGGTCCAAAGTCCAAGGTCCGAGATCGATGTTGGCAGCGAGATCGGTTCCAAAATCACTTCAAAGCTGCGCTAGCGGACTTTGGACTTTGGACTTTGGACCTTGGACTTTGGACAGTCGGTGAAATGTCGCGTC
>JANNON010000639.1:0-6510 GCA_031399105.1 Blastocatellia bacterium
TGGTCTTTGGTCTTTGCACTTCTGACGTGACACACGGTTTCCATTGCACCAGATTCGTAAGCCAAGAAATCAAAGACCAAAGACCAAAGTCCACTGAACAGAGCACATTATTTTCATGCTAAGAATTGGCATCGGCCACGACACCCACCGATTGGTATCCGGGCGTCCACTCGTTCTGGGCGGCGTGCTGATTCCTTCGGATCGCGGGGCGGAAGGACACTCTGATGCTGATGCCCTTTGTCATGCGATTGCGGATTCGATTCTTGGGGCGTTGTGCGAAGGCGACATCGGCATGCATTTCCCGGACAGCGATCCGCAATGGAAGGATGCAGACAGCCTCAAACTACTTGGCCGCGTGATGTGGTTAACCCGCGGCAGAGGATTGCAGATTCAAAACCTGGACACTACCGTGTTGCTCGAGACACCCAAGCTGAGGCCATACTTGCTCGCGATGAGAGAGAAGATTGCGGAAGTGCTGGAGGTGGATCCTGCGTGTGTCAGTGTTAAGGCTAAAACTGGCGAAGGTCTCGATGCTGTGGGGCAGAGACTCGCCGTCACCGCTCACGCTGTTGTGCTCTTGACTGCTGGTAAGGGGGACTGATTGAGGCCGCAAGACGTTATTCGAAGAAAACGCGACGGCGAAGAATTATCACGTGCGGAGATTGATTTCTTCATCGCCGGCGTGACGAGTGGCGATATTGCCGACTATCAAATCAGCGCCTTACTCATGGCCATCTATCTCAATGGCATGAATAAGGTTGAACAACAGGCGCTGACTGAGGCGATGTTGCGGTCGGGCAACATTCTCGACTTCTCCGAGATCCCGAAACCGAAAGCTGACAAACACTCGACCGGCGGTGTCGGCGACAAGACTTCACTTTTGATCGCGCCGCTCGTCGCCGCCTGTGGTGTTTGTGTACCGATGATCTCGGGACGCGGTTTGGGCCACACGGGAGGTACGCTTGATAAGTTGGAGTCGATTCCCGGTTACCGAGTCAATCTAACGGCGACCGAATTCCGAAACGTGCTCGAAAGAGTCGGCTATGCGATGGCCGGTCAAACTGCTGAACTGGCGCCTGCAGACAAGAAGATGTATGCCCTGCGCGATGCCACGTCTACGGTCGAAGCGATTCCCTTAATCGTGGCTTCCATTATTTCGAAGAAAGGCGCGGCGGGTTTGGAAGCGATGGTAATAGATGTGAAATTCGGTTCCGGTGCTTTTATGCGAGACGAAGAGCGCGCAAAGGCGCTGGCTCATGCCTTGGTAAGCACCGGCAATTCCTGCGGCATCCGTACTCGCGCGCTGCTCACAGACATGAACCAGCCGCTGGGAAATGCGGTGGGAAATTCAATCGAGGTAAAAGAGTGTGTCGAAATACTGCGCGGCGAAATGAAGCCAGGCGCCAAACCCGTACTGGATTTATCGCTCGAGCTTTCGGCCCACATGCTGGTGTTAGCGCGCGTCGACGAGACGGTCGCAGCCGCACGCACGCGTCTCGAAGCAGCTTTGAGTTCTGGCAGAGCTCTCGAAACCTTCCGCCGCAACGTTGAGGCGCAAGGGGGTAATCCAAAAGTCTGTGATGAACCCGAAAGAGTTCTTCCTTTAGCCGATCAATCGATTAGGGTAGAATCCCCGCGCTCTGGATTCATATCAAGCATAGACACTACAGAAGTTGGCCACGCGATAGCAGCCATCGGCGGAGGTCGCGTGCGTATCGAAGATGCAATCGATCCTACCGTGGGATTCATGGCCGAAGCCAAATTAGGTGACGAGATCCAGGCGGGAGACTCTTTCGGAGTAATCTTCTGCCGCGATGAAGCAAAGTCCCGCGAGGCCGCCGATCGGATCAATGCCGCTTACGTAGTAACCGCGGATCGACCGAAGGAAATACCGCAGCTGATTAAGGAAGTAATAAACGAATGAAAGTCGCTGTCGCAGTTCTGCTCCTGGCTCTCTTTGCGCTCGCGCTGTTTGGCTCGGCTTGTAACACGCCAGGCTATGGCGCGGACGACAAATCCAAAATCCACGTTGGCATCGTGTTCGATATTGGCGGCAAGGACGATCGTTCATTCAACGCGGCAGCCTGGGAGGGAGTGTTACGAGCGTCGAAGGAGTTTCCGATCGTCTTGCGTGATATTGAACCGGGGAATCCGACCTCGATTGAGCCAGCGATGCGAGCGTTCGCGGAGCGCAAGTATGACCTGATCATTGGTGTAGGTTTCGCGCAGGCGCCGATCATGGAACAGGTAGCGAAGGAGTATCCAAACATTCACTTCGCGATCGTGGACGGCGTGAGTCAATTACCCAACGTCGCTTCGTTGATCTTCAAGGAACACGAGGGCTCGTATCTGGTTGGGATGCTGGCAGCTCAAGCTTCAAAGACCGGTACCGTCGGATTCATCGGCGGCATGGATATCGGGTTGATTCACCGGTTTGCTACTGGCTACGAGGAAGGCGCAAAAGCTGTTAACCCCAGGATTATCGTAATCAGGAATTATGTTGGCGTCACCGATTCCGCCTGGAATAATCCGGGTAAAGGAAAAGAGATCGCTATGGCCCAGATTGGAAAAGGCGCCGACGTGCTCTTCACCGCCGCCGGCAATTCCGGTTTGGGAGCCTTCGATGCGGTTGAGCAACAGGGAACGAAAGACGGTCGCGCAACACACTTTGTAATCGGAGTCGATTCAAACCAAAACATGGTCAAGCCGGGATTTGTGCTCACCAGCATGGTCAAGCGTGTAGACAATGCCGTCTACTCGATCGTGCAAGATGTGGTGAGTGGAAAATTCCAGCCGGGTTTTCATGTTTACGGATTGGATAGAGATGGTGTCGGCTATTCGCTGGATGAGTTCAACAAATCCCTGATCCCGCAGGAATCACTTCAGGTCGTGGAAGAAGCGAAGAAGAAGATCATTGCGGGGGAGATTAAGGTGACGGATGCGATGACGAAATGAAGGTCTGTTGTCAGTAGTCCGTTGTCAGTTGTTCTTTTAACAGGAGTTCCTCTGGTACCTCACCTAAGGAGGATGACATGGCAAGAACCAATTTTGAGAAGTTACGGGTGTACCAACTCGCAGAGAAGTTGGGAGATGAAGTTTGGGGCATTGTGCTCAGCTGGAACTACTTAGCAAAAGACACTTTGGGAAAGCAATTGGTAACGGCTGCGGATAGTGTTGGAGCAAATATCTCGGAGGGATCAGGACGAGGCAGTTTTGCTGATAATAGACGCTTCGTCAGAATTGCCCGAGGCTCGTTGAGCGAGACACAGCATTGGCTTCGGCGGGCTTACAAACGAAAACTACTCTCAGAAAATCAGACGGCGAGTTTAAGGCTCATTATCGATGAGCTCGCGCCGACATTAAACGCTTACCTAAAGTCTATTGGCCCAGTAGAGGGAACTACCACGTCTCGATAGATAAACAACGGACTACGGACTACGGACAACGGACAACTGGACAATGACCGCGCTCGAACTCAGAAACATCGTTAAGACCTTCGCTTCCGTCACCGCTAACGACCACATCAATATCAAGGTCGAGGCGGGGACGATTCATGCCATCGTCGGCGAGAATGGCGCGGGTAAATCGACTGCGATGCGGATCGCCTATGGATTCTACAAGGCGGACAGCGGCGAGATTGTGGTTAACGGAAAGCCGGTTGAAATCAATTCACCACACGATGCGATCGCGCTCGGCATCGGCATGGTGCACCAGCATTTCATGCTCGTGGATACGATGACGGTTGCCGAGAACATCGTACTCGGCGCCGAACCTGGAAACCCGCTTCAACTCGACCTGACGACTGCCGCTAATGAGATTCGGAAACTCTCGGAAGATTTTAAGCTTGCCGTAAATCCAAATTCGGTGGTCGAGAATCTCTCGGTGGGCCAGCAGCAACGAGTCGAACTGCTGAAAGCGCTTTATCGTCACGCTCGTATCCTGATTCTGGACGAACCAACGGCAGTGCTGACGCCGCTGGAAGTTGAAGAGTTCTTTGCGATTCTGCGGCGCATGCGCGAGCAGGGCAAGACGGTCATCATCATCACTCACAAATTGGCTGAGGTGCTGGCCATCTCCGATGACGTTACGGTCATGCGTGATGGCCGCGTGGTTGGTCGCGTGAAGACGAAAGAGACGAGCGCTGCGGAACTGGCGCGCCTCATGGTCGGACGCGAAGTGTTGTTACGTGTCGAAAAGCCCGAACCAAAGACTGGTCCAACTCAGTTGGAAGTTCGCGATCTGGTGGTAACCGCGACTTCCGGTGCGAAGCGTTTGGATAAAGCTTCGTTTGAGGTAAGGCGTGGAGAGATTGTCGGAATCGCCGGGGTCGAGGGCAACGGCCAGACCGAATTGATCGAAGCGCTGGCTGGCTTGGTCGATGGTTCAAGCATGACCGGCGAAATTCTGTTTGAAGGTAATGATATTACGCGGTCTGGCGCGCGCTCGCGGCGCGAGTTGGGAATCGCGCACATACCGGAAGATCGCCACCGGCGCGGACTGTTGCTGGAATTTGATCTCGCCGAAAACTCCATTCTTGGTGTGCACTATCGAAAGCCGATCGTCTCGGCTGACGGAATTTTTCTCGATACCGAGGCTATTCAGGAGCGGGCGAACGAGATCATTAAAAGCTTCGACGTGCGGCCAGCGAACGCAGCGCTTCCGGCGCGCGCTCTTTCGGGGGGCAACCAGCAGAAACTCATCATCGGACGTGAGTTCAAAGTAAATCCGAAGTTGCTGCTCGTGTCACAGCCAACGCGTGGCGTGGACATAGGAGCTATTGAATTCATTCATAGGAAGATAGTTGAGCTGCGCGATTCCGGTTGCGCGATCTTGTTGGTCTCGGCTGAGCTTGAGGAGGTTACCTCGCTCTCGGACAGACTGCTGATCATCCACGAGGGCCGAATTGTTGGTGAGGTCGATCCAAAGGTAGCTACGATCGAGGAGATTGGGTTGTTGATGACACGGGGGCACTGAAATGAGTCCAAAGTCCAAAGTCCAAAGTCCAAAGACCATCTGTTCCCAATGAAACTTCTCCGCGAACTCTTCTTCCCACTAATCGCCGTTGTCGCAGCCTTTATCGTCGCCGGGTTGCTGATACTCGCCGTTGGTGACAATCCGCTGGTCGCTTTTGGCCTGTTGTTTGGGAGCGCACTCTCGTGGCCGGACGGCATTGGCTACACCCTCTTCTATGCGACGCCGCTGATCTTTACTGGCTTGGCCGTCCTCGTCGCGTTTCGTTGCGGTCTCCTGAATATAGGCGCCGAGGGCCAGCTTTATATCGCAGCGTTTGCTTGTGCGTGGATCGGCATTAGATACGCGGGTCTGTCCGCGTGGCTTCTCGTGCCCATGTGCTTTTTAGCGGCGATTGTTGCCGGCGGACTTTGGGGAACAATTCCCGGCGTTTTGAAGGCGCGGTTCGGTTCGCACGAAGTCATCAACACGATCATGTTGAACTTCATCGCTGTTGCGATCGCCAGTTACTTCACTCAGTATCACTTCCGCATTCCCGGCGATCCGATCATGGAAACTTCTGAGATCGGACCAGGCGCGCACATCGCGCGGTTGGGAAAGTTCATTCCTGGTCTCCCCGAGCGTATCCCGCTAAACCTTGCTTTCATACTTGCTTTGTTGTGCTGCCTACTCGTCTATCTGTTTCTGTGGCGGACGAAATGGGGTTATGAACTGCGTTCCACAGGAACCAATCCAACGGCGGCAGAGTACGGGGGAATTTCGGTGCGGAAACAGATCATCATTGCGATGACGATCTCAGGCGCCCTGGCCGGTATGGTCGGGATCAACGAAGTGATGGGCTATCGATATCGTTACTACGACGGCTTCTCTGATAACTACGGATTCACCGGGATCGCGGTCGCGTTGCTTGGTCGAAATCATCCGGTCGGCGTCGTGTTTGCGGCATTGCTGTTTGCGATACTGCAACGCGGCGGTATTCACGTCGATGGTTTTTCGCAGTACGTAACGAAAGACATTGTCCAGGTTCTGCAGGGCACCATCATTCTCTTCGTCGCCTGCGAAGCTTTCTTTAGCGGCCAGTTCAGTAGGTTCGGTCTATTGCGACGTTCGAAAGTCTGAGGATGTTAATTCTATGGGAGACCTTTTTACAGTCGCTCTGTTTTGGTCAACGATGCGCCTTGCGACGCCTTTGATTTTGGCTGCCTTGGGTGGGCTGTTTTCAGAACGCTCGGGCGTGATAAATATCGCATTGGAAGGAATGATGCTGGGCGGTGCGTTTACTGCGGCTGCTGTCACGCATGCAACAGGCAATCCGGTCGCTGGCTTGGTTGCCGGCATGGGCGCCGGGCTGTTGGTGGCGCTGATTCATGCGGTGGCCTGTATTCGCTATCAGGCCGATCAGGTGGTGACCGGAACCGCGATCAATATTCTGATGATCGGCATGCCTGCTTTCCTTAGCGGCGCGTTCTTTCTTTCGTCTGGCTCGACGCCGCAAATTCCCAAAGAGAACCTGCTGCCGGATGCGCCGATCGTGATTGC
>JANNON010000648.1:0-1833 GCA_031399105.1 Blastocatellia bacterium
GCATCGCCAGCGGCTTGAAAGAAACCGAGGGGCGGCCACGGAGGGACGCCCCTACAATCTGATTCGATAAATCTGCTATTCTTCCCGCGCGCCGGCACTCGCTGAAAGCTTTCCAGTAATCGCAAGGATTCTTAATGCAATTCCATAGACGAGCAATCCGTTTCGTTCTCCCACTCTTCCTGTCACTCACCGCGCTCAGCAGTATCGCAAGCGCCCAGTCGCTCGACATCAACGCGCCCTCGCCAGTCAGCACCAGCGAATTGTCGGGGCGCGTCCTCGCGCGCGATATTGGCGATGCGCGCTTCACTAACCACTACTATGCGTTCGCAGCCAATCAGGGTGATCTGCTGATCACCATCGAGAGCAAGAATCTTAACGGCGATGTAGATGTGTTTACAGCAGGCGCGTTGCGGCCGCTGATGAAGTTCAGCGTCTATTCCGAAAGTTCGACGCCAGTTACGAAGAGCATCTTTCTTCGCAAACGCGAAGATCTCATCCTGCGCGTCGAAGCTCGCAGTCCGAACGACGATGAAGGCACTTATTCGATCAAGTTCGGAGGATCGTTCGAGCCGCTGGCGGCTCCCGTTGTCGCTGAAGGTTCTCCCACTCCCGATGAAGCGCAGACTAACGCTATTCGTTCCGGAGATAAGAGTGTCCGGCGCGTGACATCTTCCGGGGCGCGCGTCTATGAACCGGAACCGCCTCCCGCGGAGGTCGCAGCAGCGCCGACACCCGAACCAACACCTGAACCGAGTGCCGAAGCGACACCGGCCGAAACGCCTGCCGAGACTTCGACCAAAGTTGCGGAGAAGCCGGCAGAAAAACCAAAGGTGCCGACTACACCCCGTAACCGTCGACGAACCCCTCGTCGGCCAACCCCCACGAAGCCAGTTTCAACCACTCCAGCCGCAAGCGCGGCAACGGAGACGCCGGTGCCGCCTCAGGAAGAGATCGGTCCAAGGTTAGTGATTGAGACGAGTGACGGGACGTTAATTAATCGTTCGATGACGACGGTGCGCCGCGTGACGGTCGAGAACGGTCAGGTGGTTGTGGTCGGCAGAGATGGCAAGGTGCAACGGATTCCGTTGGTTGATGTTGTGCGGATGACTATTGCGCCGTAGGGGTGCAGCCGGTGGGGAATAGAGAGCGTATTTACCATTGATCATTTGACAGTGATCATTTGCCATTTCTGCCGCATCGAAAGGTGAACTGCTAACCCCAAGTTCCAAAGGTTTTCGCTTTGAATAGACTGCTCGGTATGCAAGTCCGAATGACAAATGATCAATGGTAAATACGCTTTTCCTCGTCACTTCAATTGCGCCAGTCTCTCTTTAAACCTCGGCAAATCCGCGACAGTGGGGTCTGCTTTTTCGAGTCTCGCGATCGCCTGCTCCGCGGCTTTGCGATCGCCTTTTTGAAGTTGAGTGAAAGCAAGACTCGCGAGCAGGCTGACATCGTTCGGCTTCTTCTTCACCGCGGCCTCATACCAGTTCAACGCCTCGTCGAAGCGACCCGCCTGCAGATTCACATCACCCAACATTGCGACGGTATCAACATCGTCAGGTTTCAACTGATTCGCTTTCAGCAGATACTCGATGGCCTGATCGTATCGCTGAATCTGAAAATAAAGTTGCGCAGCTTTTACCTGAGCGTCGAAATTTTGTGGTTCCTTTCGCGCCTTCTCCAATTGCGAAGTGACTTCCGCCTGCATGGCTTGTGGATTTGCGCCAGCGGTCGAACTGCCGGCGACCTGCGCTCAGAACGTATTATGATCAGCGGGATAAGTTTGACCAGTTTCCGCAGTTGCAGGCGCGGTAGATCGCTGACTCATTC
>JANNON010000651.1:0-8513 GCA_031399105.1 Blastocatellia bacterium
TTGTTGCGCCGCGACCTCGATCACATCTTGTTAGGCGGTGAAAGTTATCGGCAGATGCTTGATCGCGCGTCACGCAAGCTGGACGAGGCAATCGCGACACACCGCGGCGGACGAATCGCAATCTTTACTCATACAGGAACGATCTGCATTCTTGCGCTGCATCTGATGGGCGCGCTCGATGCGCCTGAACTGAAGCCGGTGTGGATCGCAACTTCGAATTGCGGCATCTCTCGTTTTGAGTTACGCGCGCATGACTTCGTTCGCGTTCCGGTGCTGAATGATACGAGGCATTTGGTGGCTATCGATAACAAGTAACGAGTGACGAGTGATAAGTATGAAACCTGCTTGGTTTTTCTTGTCACTTGTCACTTGTCACCCGCTGCTCGCCTTCGCTCCGCGTCCGTCCATTCACACAGCGTCTTTATATCTTCAGCCGACAGCACTGCATCACGATGAATGCGAGTGTAGGAACTCATTGGCATAAAACCAGCCCCGGCTTCCTTGCACATTTGGCCCAACAAGTCGGCGGCCTCATGCTTCTGATACTTATTCCACTCTGAGAAATTCAGATTGCTGCGACCGTGGTTCACATGGTCGATCACGAACCATGAAACCGGCGCCACGTTCGTGTACCAGGGCCAACGCGTTTTGTTTGAATGACAGTCCGCGCACGACCGATCGAGAATCGCAGCAACTCGCGGCGGCATCTCCACGTGAGCGTTGAGCGACTCAGAATCCTGCGCCGCTGGATTGCTCCTCACCGGACGAATGAACTGGATTGCAACCAGCGCACACGCTATGACAATTGCAAGCCACTTTAAGATTCTCTTTACTCTCATGCGATTAACTCCAGCGCGCAAACTAGCTAGTTATGCAGTTTCGGGAACATCGCTCGATCTTGATGTCCCGCGCACCACGCAACACGCCATCTGATCCCCTGGTCAAAGACAGGATCGGATTGAATCCGGAGGCGGCAGAAAGCTTCTGCCGCTCTTCAGCGGTAATGGCCGGATCTCCTTCAAAGATGTAATTCTCGATCCAGTACTCGGGATAACCTGGCCCCAGAATATGCGCGTGAATGTGAGCTGGAGGCGCAACACCCGGATAGGGCGCGGGCTTGATGGTGTGGAACTCGTAACGTCCATCGGCTTTGGTCGTCATCAAGCCACGAATCCGAGTGTCGCGTGGACCACCCGAATAGACTCCGGTCACATCCGTTTGATAGACGTAAAGGCTGATTCCTTCCGCCGGTGTGCGACCATCCAGCGCGTAGATAGTCCCGGACACAACGAGCCGTTCACCTGGTTCCTTCTCCGATACAGTTGAAATCTTCCACGGCGCAACCGGTGATTTTAAATCGTTTCCAGCACGCGCCGATTGTGATTGGCTCGTACATCCCAGCAACGTCAAATCGAGTGCGGGCAATGCCAACGCCAGCACGGATGCTTGTTTCAAAAACGTTCGTCGTTTCAGGATTGCAGGTTCGTTCATAATCACCTCTTTTTCTCGATTCCATCTATCTTTTCCACGGCGCCCGTCCACATCTTCAGCCACCCTTTCTTCAAAGTGCCTGGACCACCCCAGCTACGTTCCAAGGCTTCCTTCCAGCGTTGCAGCATCTCCTCGTTCAACTGGAGTATTCCCTCGCGAGTGACTCCTTGCGGTGGTGGCGCAAAGACGCTCAGGCGATCGTAAACACGCTCGCGAGAACTGCCTCCAACGCGCGGTAGCAAGTGCCACAGCGTGAGCGTGTCACGTAGCCGCGCTTGCAATAGTACGATCTCCAACATCGCATCCAACTCCTTGCCTTGCAGCGAGTCGAAATCGACTTTTGTAAGAGCTTCGCGAAAAGATGCCGACGCGTCTTCAAAGTATGGCGTACCGGGCCCCACAACCGGTCGAGTAACGCACGCAGCTCCCGCGGGCACCATCGACTCGCGTCCATGAAGTTGTAATGCCACCCAGCCCGACGTCACTCGCAACAGACCGGCGCCCGCACTATCGACTTCCAGGGTATACGCACAGCCGAGATCCGCTGCGATGGCCGAAGGGGTGTCGACAAAAAACAGACGAGGGGGCGCCCAGATGTACGCGCTCATTCGGCCGCGCGCAAGTTCCAGCCGATGCTCTGTGGGTTTAGTCGCCAACAAACGCACTCGCGTGTTTGGATCGATCTCGACCAGCCCAATTGAGCCGACTTCAATCTTCGCTCGCGACGCAGCATCAGTCTCAAGCCATTCGCCCAGTCCGAGCCGGCCTTCATCATGGATCGTGGTGCTGCCCACAGTTGGCGCGCCTGCGAGTTTCGCAACTACCCAAAACGGTCTGGATTCACGCGAATAAATCCAAATCACGGCTACACCAACAGCAACAAGGAGGGATGCCGCCAGAGCTGCCACTCGCGCATTCCACCAGAATGAAACTGGTCTTGCAGCCATCGTTGCCGTCGCGCTCGTCGCATCAATTCGCGATTCAAGCTCACTCCACATTGATACCGGCGCAGACAATGTCGGCAACAGACCGGCAATGCTCGCTCCCAGCTTAATCTCTTCAAACTCGGCGCGACATTGGGGACAGACAAGCAAGTGCTCCGCGATTGGTCGCGACTCATCGGCTGACAACTCGTCGTTGCAGTAGGCGGACAACTTCTTACTAGCGTGCGTGGAAAACATTTCTACTCTCCCACCCCAATCTGTCCCTTCAAATGCCCCAGACGCTTTGCCAACTCTTTGTGGCCGCGGTTCAAGCGCGACGCGACGGTGCCTTGCGAGCAATCAAGCACCGCGGCAATGTCCTGGTACGACAACCCTTCCATGTACTTCAGCAAAATTGGCATTCGCAGCTTCGGGCTGAGCTGGGCGATTGCGTTCTTCACTGACTCGGCGAGCTCGGTTTGAGCGAACTCTTTTTCCTGCGGCCTTCTATCGTCAGTTCTACTCGTCGGGGTCAACTCTCCATACGATGTGAAGCGTTTCCCCTTGCGCCGCTCGTCCAAACACGCATTGACCACCATGCGATAGAGCCAGGTTGTGAAAGTGGATTCACCGCGAAATTGTCCGATCGAGGTCATCAACTTAAGGAACACCTGCTGCGCTACGTCACTGGCGGCAGACTCGTCGCCGTTGAAGGAGTAGACAGCGATCGAGAAGACGCGATCTTTATAAGTCTCAAACAACAAACGAAACGCGTCGCGATCGCCCTGGCGGCAAGCGTTAATCACGCGCTCGTCGATCTTTGTTTGAGACATTACCGCGCGCTGCTCCATCCAGGATCCCCCCGCCAAGTAAGACGAACAATAATTAGACGAAGGCCCAGTAGGTTTTCTTCCGTTTTATTTTAGTCGATAGCTGGACGCAAGACTGCAAAGCGGGATCTAAGAAAGGAGGAGCTTCAATCTTCAAGTGGGAAACATTCAAGTTTGGGAAATTTTCAGGTCAGGAAGGGTGGTCTACCCCCGCTTCTTCATTCTGGCAAGTAGCCCTGAAAAGCGGGGTAAACCACCCTTCCTGACCCGCAAATACGTGAATCGGCAGGTGGAAACCAGTGATAGCAGTGGAAATCTAGTGGCGAAGTTTAACCGCGAGTAGCTATCACAGGGCCAGGCGCGTCTGCGATCAGCGCGGCTTTCGCTTCGTCGTCGTCGAAGGATCGTTGCCGGTGGACAGTGCCGTCGGAGTCGAAGAGGTACGCAGACGGAGACTCACGCATGATGATGTCCTGCAAGCGCATCAGTCCATAGAGCAGGGCTTCGGGACGGGGCGGACATCCCGGAATGTAAACGTCGACAGGGATACAGCGATCGACGCCTTGCATGGTCGAGTAAGAATCAAACGGACCACCTGTAGATGCGCATGCGCCCATGGCCATCGCCCACTTTGGCTCGGGCATTTGATCGTAAACCCGGCGGACGACGGGGCCCATCTTCAACGTCACCGTTCCCGCGATGATAATCAAATCACTCTGTCGCGGACTGGGCCGAAAAACGCCGGCGCCAAAACGATCGATGTCGAATCTGCCCGCTCCGGTTGCAATCATCTCGATGGCGCAACAAGCGAGTCCAAAGGTCATCGGCCAGAGCGCTGACTTGCGCGCCCAATTGACGACCGGCGCACCGATGTCGAGCGCCTTTGCGCCCACGGTGTTGCGCACCGCGTTCATCATTGAATCGAATCTCGTCAGGACAAAGCCTTCTTGATGTTCAGCCATAACTTAAGTCCAATGTCCGTAGTCCAATGTCCAATGTCCAACTCCGCACCGTGAGGTGAGACTTTGGACATTGGACTCATCAGGCCCATTCCAGCGCGCCTTTGCGCCAGGCGTAGTAGTAACCAACGACCAGGATGCCGAGGAAGACAAACATTTCAATCAGCGCGAATTTTGTGAATGAGAAGTCGTCACCCATGAAAATTATTGCCCACGGCAGCAGGAAGATCGTCTCCACGTCGAAAATCAAAAACAACATGGCAACGATGTAGTAGCGAACTGTAAAGCGATCGTGCGCCTCGGTCGTGGGATCGATGCCGCATTCGTATGGCCGCATCTTTCCCTTCTCGTATTTGCTCGGACGGAGAAAGCGGCCAAGGATGATTGGCAATACCGGAAAGATGATGGCCACGAGAAAAAAGATCATGACCGGCCAGTAAGCCGTTATTGGCCCACCGACAATCGGGGCAGTCGCTGTCGTTTGCAGCAGCATTGAATTTTAGAAAATCAATTAACGGGGAATTACGTCTACACTTATGGAGAGCGGGAAAAGCTTAAGCGCCAGGACAATCCTTGTCAACGAAGAGTTTTGAATCCAGGTCACGAGGACCTTGGGCAGGCAGACCGAGCGGGCGGAAGCGCAATGAGCGGCGAGCGCCAACCGTCGAAGCTGAGTTGATTGTGAGGTGAAGACCGGAGCGTTACTTGTGAACGAGACCAGCAAGTTCCTTTTTTGCGGGAGGCACTGGAGTCTGAAGGTAGAGTTTCGCCAATTCCAGACGGCCCACTCCATTTATCTCCTTAGTGGTAAGCCGTTCTACCATTGCTGACACGTACTCAAAGTCGGAAATCACCACCGGCTCAATCGCGCTGCGGAAGTCATAGCCGCTTCGAGGGCGAGCAACTGTTGCTCCTGACACCGCCGAAATACCAAGACCCAGATCGGGCGCGGAGCCATCCCTAAGATCAAAGCTCTCAAGCTTATTGATCATTTGAATAGTGTGCGCCAGAGAGGCGAGAGCCTGGGCTTTATCCAGCTTTGCCAACAGCGCAATCCGACCAAGGAGAATCTTCGCCGAATTTGCCGAAGGCTCGCGCTTGGCCAAATCGCGCTCAATCTCGCTGAGCAATTGAAAGGCTCGTTGACTGTCCAGACTGAACTGACGGGTTTCTGGCTTGGTCGTAAGCAAACGCTGCGCAGCCGCGATCTGTACTACTGCCCGCCGTGGCGCGTCGAGAATCTGCGGAACAATCTCGAGGGCCGTTTCCATTTCGTCTTTCTCAACGAAAAAAAGCGCTGCCCGATAAAGCACAAAGGCAACGGCATCGGCTTTCAATTCGTCATCCGGACATTTCTCGGCAATTCGTTTTCCTCGTTGGTAGTCTTCCGGTTTAGCGGCCAGAGCCGCCTCAATGTACGCCAATTTCCTGGCTACCGGGTTTAGCTCTTTCTCAGCTTTCTCTTCGAGGGAGGTCAGACGTTCATCGTAGATCTGTTCCGCAGTTAACTTCCTGGTGCGGGCGCCCACATCGGCAGCAACCCGGATCGGAACCTTTGTGACCTCTCCCTCGCCATTGGATTGTAGCTGCTGTCGAAGCTGGGCCAGGAAACCTTGCGCGGGCTGTGCGAACTCAGGCGCAAAGGTGTAGTAGTGTCCTGTCAGGCGATTTGCAAGGACCATGACCTGTTGAGCTCGCTGCTTGCTCTCAGGAGTATCCAGGTTCAACGGAGCGGCCAGGAGCGAACGATAGACCGCAACCAGCAAGTTCTTTGCTCTTTCCGGTTCACTCAAAGCTACGACCGGAAGACTTTGTTGCGTCGGATTGACGACAAGAATGGTTTGACCGCTCGAGTTCACGGAAAACGTAAACCCGGATTGGAAAAGATAACCGGTAAGCACCTCAGCCTCAGAGGGGTCGGGAACACCAGCAACAAAACGAGCCAACGCCGTATCGAACAGCCGGTTCGCCAGGCCCGCGTTCCTTCTTCTCAGACTTGTAAGCAAGTTCTGGAAGCTATACGAAATTCCGTCAGCTAAACTTCGTTCCCCCAGATTCATAGCAAGATCCGGATTCGCCTCAACCGCCTGCTGGGCCATTCTAAGGAGTTGCTCACTTCTGGCAGTACGGTCGTCGAAAGCGCCACGCGCCGTCCCTTCGTCCAATTTGTTTTCGGCAAGCTGCGAAAGAAATTGCTCGGCAAGAACAGGGTCTCGCCGCCGAGCAACGCTCAGTACACTGGTTCGCAAGCCAGTTTTCTGCGACGTGCTGAAGAAATCTTTAAGCGAAGGGTTTCCGGGAGAGTCAGGCGTTTGATCGATCAAGGTCCAGGCTTTGATTAGCCATTTTGGCCCACGATGCGAGGGCTGGTCCCATAGCAAATCAGCGGCATCGGCAAGGACTTCAATGGCCGCCGTTCGATTGCTCCAAAGCGGCGCCTCGAGCGCAGTCTGTTCTACGAGCTCAACGGCCCTGAGACGCTTTAAGTCCGGTTGACTCTGTTGCGCACGAGCACCCGGTTCAGGGAGTTTCTGCCGCTTCGCTGTTTGGGCCGAAATGCTAGCCGCGACGACCATAGTGAGGGCAATAGGCGTTAAGAGCGGTTTCATAGAAAACTCCTTCTGCGAAAAGTGGATAGTGCCGCTAAGGTTTGTCGGTTGCTGAAGCGGTTGCTGGAGCCTTTGCCGCAGGTACTCCAATCATGGTGTAGCCTTTCGGCAACGTTTTCGGTACGGGTCCCCAAGTGCTGTAACTGCTATCCGCCCCAATCTTCAAAGTGATTTCAGCCAGACCATCGGGAAACAGTTTAAATTCCCAGACACGGTTCACTTCGAAGACAAAATTTTGCTTGAGTTGGGCGTCGAAGATGCGAACAGTTGACTGGAGCAGGAAGGATTGAGGGATCGTATTCTGCTGTTTCAAGCGATCCTCTAAGACACCGGCAACCGGGACTGAAATGCGAAGGAAGCGATTCTCCTTATCAATCAAGGTGCGTCGTGGCGAGGTTAGTTTGGAGAGCACATCGCCGTGCGGCGTTTTATCACCAGTTCTGGTTTTTTCAATTACTGTGCGCCGATCCGCTATTCGCAGTTCATAGTCGCCTTCCCAGAAGCTCTTCGGGTTCTCGAGCCCGGGCATCTCTTCCAATGACAGAACCAATTTCACCTCTGTTGGCAACTTGGTCGAAATTGCGGAGGTCGCGGCAGTTGACGGCTCACCTTTGGGTGTTGGTTGTTGTGCGAGGACCGTCTGCGGAAGGAACGACAATAGAAACGGAATGGCAAAACAGAGTTTCATCATGAAACCTTTCATAGACCAACCTCTTTAAGTAGATCGGATTCGCTTCGTGAGTTTCCAAACCAGGTTTTGACGATGAGCCCATCCACGACCAAAAACTTTGAGGGAAAGTAGCGCACGCTTAATGACTTCATCAGCATTGCATCCTTGTCGTGCAAGGTTCTTGTTCTGAAGTTATTTGCTTGAATGAATTTTGAAAGGGCGTCAAGACTCTCAATTCCGATGGCGATGACCTGGAGCTTTTCAACCGTCCGGGATTCGATGCTTGTGAGCATGGTCAATTCGTCACGGCAGGGTTTGCAATCAGTCGTTACGAAAACCAATAGCACCTTTCCCGTCCGCAGGATCTCAGGCGAAAAACGCTCACCATTGAGTTCAAGTAGTTCGGTACCGGGAAGTGGTTGTCCAGAAATATAGACTGCATCTTTGAGCACGAGCGGCGACTGTGCGGCCGCCCGGCTGAAATGCCAAACGATAAACGCGGCGCAGGGAAGCACAACTCCAGCGACCAGCGGAAGTACGATGAAAGGATTTTGATAGAACTTACTACTCATGCATACGGCAGCCACGAATGCGCAGCGCAGGGCTCGCGCACTCGTGGCTAAAAGGAAATTAGTGATTCTCTTCTTCCAGGGCAGGCCCACAAATGTAGGCGCAGACACAGACGTTTCCACTGCAGTTAGAGCCAACCAGTGAACAGGTCTTTCCGTCAACGACAATCGACGCTTCACACTGGGCCAGGACCGCAACGGCTGGTATTGAGACAACCAGACCGATCACGAATGAAACGAGCGTGAGTCTCAATTTCTTCATGTGTATTTTCTCCTTAAGGGTTGAGGTTGCGAGTCGCAATCAATCCGTTTTTGGGTTGGACTCACAGGTGATGGACGGGAACTGCTAGTGTCGCGGAGTGTTAGAACCAGGCCTTCTACCAAGCACCCAAACTGGCTTCTTATTTTACTTACGAGGGCAGCGGCAGTGGCGAGATGGCAAATCTGACATTAGCAGCAGAG
>JANNON010000656.1:0-12859 GCA_031399105.1 Blastocatellia bacterium
ACGGCGAAGCGCTGACACTCTACAACCTCGCACATGCTGAACGTGAATCAGGCAACCTGACAACCGCGAGTCAACTTATGGAGGCAACACTAAGACTTGTCGAATCATTACGACTGAGAATCACCAGTGAGAGACATCGCATTTCATACTTGGCCAACAAGGAAAACTATTACGAGTTGGACATTGACCTTAAAATGCAACTGGGAAAGGCGGGGAACGACGGCAACTACGTGGCAGCTGCCTTGGAGTCGTTTGAGAAATCGCGAGCCAGAGTGCTTCTGGATGCTCTAAGTGAAGTCGGGCTAGAACGAGGAGATCTCAACCAAAGGTCTAACCCGGAATTGGCCAAACTTTTGGCGGACCGGCAAGAATTGCTTGGTCAGCTAAGGGCAAAGCTGCAAGCGAGAACCAAGTCATTGAGTGCTGCTCAAATCACTCCGCCCACTACTGTATTCGACACGGAAATCGGACGACTCACGGACCAGCTGGATCAGATGGACGAAAAAATTAGGGTGAGTAACCCGCGCTTAGCTACGCTAACCAAAGCTCAACCATCCAGCATTGCTGAGATCCAACAGCAACTCGATGACGACACACTGCTCCTGGAGTACTCATTAGGAGACAAGCGTAGCTACGTGTGGGTGGTGTCGCCGCATTCAATAAAGGGCTTTGAGTTAGCAGGGCGTGAAAAGATTGAAACTGTTGCTCATCGCGTCGCCACGTCCCTGACCGAGCGCAACCGCGAATTAAAAGATGAACCGTGGGCGCGGCGCCAGTTGCGTTTAAGAATCGCGGCGGGTGAGTACGAAACGGCCGCAGCTGAGCTTGGCAGAATGGTGATCGATCCGGTGGCCTCCCTGCTGGGCCGGAAACGTTTGGTCGTGGTTGCTGATGGAGCTCTGCAGACTGTCCCGTTTTCCGCGCTTCCATTACCGTCGGTTACGGCAATTATCGATGAGAACGACAACTCGGCAAAAGCCAATGCAGCCTCGATCGGCTCCCACACGTTGGTCGCCCGGCACGAAATCATCAGCCTCCCTTCCGCGTCCGTACTCGCATTGCAACGAAGAGAACTCGCCAACCGGAAACCAGCTCCATATGCCGTGGCCGTGATCGCTGATCCAGTCTTCGACGTCGAGGACACGCGCGTTGCGAAGGCGAAAGGCGTTAGCGGTCGGGATCGGAAGGAGGTCGCGGGCGAGAGTGGCGAAACGGGCTCCCAAGAAAAGCCAGCCCAATCAGCTCCGGCAACAGCTTTAGCAGCGAACTCGGCGCTTGCAAGTGCATTGCGGGACGTGGGCCTCACCGAGGGAAACCTTCCACGCCTTACCAGCTCACGCGGGGAGGCCCTGGCCATCACGCGTTCGGCGGCGCCACGACGGTCTTTCAGCGCGCTGGATTTTCAAGCTAATCGCGAGACGGCCACGAGTCCCGAGTTGTCGAAGTACCGCATCATCCATTTTGCCACGCACGGCATTCTGGATCTCGAGCATCCGGAGTTGTCAGGAATCGTTCTTTCCAGGGTCGATAAGAAAGGCCAGATCCTTGATGGTTACGTGAGGTTGCATGACATCTACAATCTCAATTTGCCAGCGGAGTTGATAGTGCTGAGCGCGTGCCAAACGGGTGTCGGCAAACGGGTCAAGGGCGAAGGACTCATCGCGCTGACACGAGGTTTCATGTACGCCGGCGCCAGGAGTGTTGTAGCCAGCTTTTGGAAGGTTGACGACACCGCCACGTCGGCGTTAATGGCGGAGTTCTACAGGCAGATGTTTGTCCACCAGCTCAAACCGGCAGCCGCCCTACGACAAGCACAGTTGAAAATCTCACAACAGAAGCGCTGGGAATCGCCTTATTACTGGGCCGGGTTTTTTCTTCAGGGTGACTGGAAGTAATCCGCACCATTGGCGACCCATCTGAACTATAATCCGTCTGCTTAATAGCTCTCACCAGGCATTTCAAACAAAACGTGGTGCTAACCGCTTGGCAGACGAGGAACCTCCCGACCAGGAATCGTTCGACCGTAAGTCAGGATCTTCACACGATGAAGGTCAGGGCGAATGGATGTTGACTGCAGCGGCCCTTGAAAAGCTACTCGCACGTTTTTCACCAGACCGGGATGAAGCGGTCCAGCGTTATGAGGCAATGCGAGTCAAACTCACACGATACTTTGAATGGCGGTTGGGCTACACGCCGGACGATCATGTAGACGAAGCATTCAATCGGGTGACCCGCCGAATCGATGAGGGCGAAGACATCTTCAATCTGAACAGTTACTTCTATTCAGTCGCATACCGGGTTTTCCTGGAAACGCTGAAGAAGCGGGAGGAACAGTTGGATTCAGACCGTCCACCGCCAATTCCGGTTAAGCCTCCCGATGAGGAAAAGGAGGCACGCTTGCGCTGTTTGGACAAATGTCTCAACGAGTTCGCGAGCGACCGGCAACTGATCCTCACGTACTATGAAGGGGAGAAGCGAGCGAAGATTGATCTTCGTAAAAAACTGGCTGATGAACGCAAGATTTCATTGGATGCTTTAAGGATTCGCGCCTGTCGACTAAGGAAAAGGCTGGAAGAGTGTACAAAGGAATGTTTGAAGCAGTTTGACTGACTTCGAAACGAAACCGGACTCTGGTTCACTCAAAGTGAGGACAGGAAGTTGGCGGAAAGTAATGACACAAATGTGGTGGCTACACGTTATCTCTTGGGCACGCTGTCTGAGGAAGAGGCAGCACACCTCGAAGAGGGCTTCTTTGCGGATGACGTCACGTTTGAGCGACTGGAGGTGGCTGAAGAAGAACTGGTCGATGCGTACGTTAGGAATTCCCTTTCACCAACAGACCTTGAGCAATTCAAAAAGAGACTATTGACTACTCCGCGCATTGTCGAACGCATTCACTTTGCTAGCGCGTTGGCAAACAAAGTGTCTAACCCGACTTCGCTGGAGCAGAAATCTCCCGCCAAGGTAGTTGAGCGGCAACCAAACACGGCGCGTTGGTGGGAAAGCCTGTTCGGCAGGAAACTGTCGTTTGCTGCATGTATTGCTCTGATCGTGGTTTGTGGCCTGGCATTACTTACCGGCTGGATCAGGCTTCGCCACGAATCCGAACAGCTGGCAGGCGAACGTGCAGCTATACAAAAGCAGAAACAGGAGCTAAACAGGCAGGCAGATGAAGAACGAGTGAGGACGGAACTCCCAAGTAACGTGAATGGTCCTGACCGTAATCAAAATGACAACCAACAGCGAGTCTCGCGCCAGGAACGTCGCGGTTCCGTAGTAGGAACGATGGTCGCACTTAATTTGATGCCCGGTCTCCAAAGGAGTGCGGGAGCAAAATCTGAGTTGAGATTGAGTCCTCAAACATCGGCCGCTCAGCTGATTCTAATGCTCGAGTCAATCGACTATAAGAGTTACGAGGCAAACGTCGAGAATGATGACGGCCGACTGGTTTTCCAAAAGCATGGCTTGCAGGTAAACGCAGCATCGGAACTCACTCTTCAGATTCCTGCTCCAGTCTTACGGCCTGGCGACTATACTGTGACGGTGCGCGGCCGGACGCCAGCCGGTGGATTTGAAGATGTGGCCGACTATCGCTTCCGAGTAATGATGATGAAATAGGCGCCAATCTCTGGGGCATTCAACTCAGCGCACAGCCTTGCCCAATTCTGAACAACTCGTCCGCTGTGTGTTTTTTTCCACTTTCACCGTGCTTCAATATTCTCTCTGAATGTTTCATTAAATTTGCTTCCGACGTGCCAGCGCGAAGTTCTGAGATTCACCTGCGTTTCGCCGACCAACGCTAGTCACACTTTTTGAGGATCAAACAGTAAGGGAAAGTACTGCCCACCAATCTTTTCGCCTATAGGAATGGGCGGCACGCCTTCAAGTAGCGGGGCGTCTGACGCTGAAAGCACACCATCTCGAAAGACGTTGAGGACGACTGCGCGTCGCGATCTATCGGTTTGGTTTTCGTAAGAGCCATGGACCATCAACGGATGATGAAACGAGCATTCGCCTTTTTTTAACTCGATCGCCACCGGGTTGAATTCCTTCTTTTGATCCGGGGTGAGCGCACCCAGAATCGCGTCCATGTCGTTGGCGAAATCAGCACGAGGTAAAAGATTCCAGCGATGACTGCCCGGCACGTAGTGCACACAACCGTTCTCGCGTGTCGAATCATCCAGTCCTATCCAACACGACAGGTGGGCCATTGGTTTGGTCCTGGTCCAATAGGAATAGTCCTGATGCCAGATGACCACTCCTCCGTGGTGCGCTGGTTTGTAGAAGATCTGATCGTGCCAGAACCGCACTGCGCCTCCCAGTAATTGCGAAGCTGCAACGGTGAAAGCGGGGTTCCAAAGCATGTCATGCAGCCCGGGTGAAATGCGCCAGGCGCCTAATGCATGAAAGAGAATTTTTTCTGGGTCGGCGGATTCATTTGAGTTGAATTCATAGAACAGGTGATTGCCGGGATGATCTGGATTAACCAGTGCTGAAACTTCCTCGCGCAACGTTTCAACCTGCTCATCAGTAAGCACCCTGATTCCAGCCAGGTAGCCGTGTTCCTGATAAAACTTCACCTGCGCGACGCTCAATTGAAAACGCGACCAGTCTTGCTCCTGCGAGGGCGTCTCAAAAAGACTACCGACAAAAGAATGGCGTGTTGATAAGTCTTCAGTCATCAGCTCTTCCTGTTCATCGCCCACTGAGATAGCGGACTGACTAGCGTCTCACTCGCATTCTCCCCGGAATTCGAGCGCACGAAGATCACTCCTCGGTACATTCACTTTCAGCGCCCCGTCACGATCAATCCCGATGTTTTGCGACCCAATGAAGCCACTCCGACGCACCACTGACGCACTTTCACATGCGCTGGCCCTCCGGCAAACCTAAGCTGGAATAAAATGGCGTTCGTTCTGCGAATAGCACTGGATTTCAAGGTTTGCAGACAAAACGATAAAGGGCATCCACAGAGGATGCCCCAAAAGTTATCGAATAGTATTGGTGGAGCCGAGGGGGATCGAACCCCCTGACCTCATGACTGCCAGTCATGCGCTCTCCCAGCTGAGCTACGGCCCCATTTTGAGAAAATCTGCAGGCGTAAATGCTTGCTGCAGACTAGCCTAGCGTCTCGAACCGAGTCAAGCGACCGCCTGATTCCCGCGTCAATGAATTCCCCCTTGTCGCCAAATTGATTGATCTGAAATCTCCAATCTCAGATTCACCCAATGCCTTTGATCGCGAAGGTCTGCCTGATCCTGCTTATGAGATCTGAAATCTCCAATCTCAGATCTCACCCACTCCGCTTTGATCCCGAAGGTCTGTCTCACTCTGCTCAATAGTACTCAGCTCTAAAATCAATTCCAAAGTCCGCTAAGTCTACGCAGCCTTCGCCAATCTCGCCGCAATTGCCTGCTTCGGCTGCGCCCCAATGATGCGATCAACGAGTTGGCCTTTCTTGAAAATCAGCATCGTGGGAATGCTCGAGATTTGAAAGCGCGACGCAGTTCGCGGGTTCTCGTCAACGTTCAGTTTCCCGACGAGATACCGTCCGTTCGCTTCCAGCGCCAACTGTTCCATGATTGGCCCAACCACCTGGCAGGGTCCGCACCAGGGCGCCCAGGCATCAACCAGCACTGTCGTAGCGCCCGCGTTCGCAAGAACTTGTTCCAAAGTGGCGTCAGTAATTATGACGGGTTTTCCGTCGATGTCTGACGCCGCAGATTGTGTTCTATCCAGCGGTGCGCCGCACTTACCACACTTCGCAATGTGTGTGGCAGCAGCCTTGGGATCTACGCGGTTCTTCGTCTGGCAATGCCGGCAAGAAACTATGGGCATAACTTCTAACCTCCGATTGGAACGGAGAAGACCATTTCGGCATGGCAAAAGTTTGGCGGAATGGTCAATTTAGGCCGTCTCATTGCCTTCGTAGTAACATGCTGTCAACCGGTCGCAGCAGCAAGCGTAAAGGATGCTGTTGAGCCTAACTCGGGGGAAAAGCGGAACGCCTAAAGCGCTACAGAATATGACCAACCATTACGAGGACATCAGATTAGTGATTGAGGATCGTGTTGGGCGCATTACCTTTGCCCGACCTCCTGTGAACGTCCTGAATATCTCGATGATGCAGCAGGTCATTGCCGCACTTGCTGAGTGTGCGGGTCATCGCGAACTTGTGGCGATTGTGTTCAACGCGGCGCCGGATTGCCGAGCGTTCAGTGCCGGCGTAGCGGTGGAAGAGCATGCCGAAGCAACTATCTATCGAATGCTGGATTCGTTTCACGGGATCTTTCGGGCACTCGAACAGATGGGCAAACCGGCGATTGCGGTAGTTGACGGACCGGCACTCGGTGGCGGCTGCGAACTAATCTGTGCTTGCGACATTGTTATCGCCAGTGACCGCGCGCGCTTTGGCCAGCCAGAGATCAAACTTGGAGTTTTCCCACCAGTGGCGGCTATTCTCTTGCCGCAGGTCATAGGTGAGAAGCGCGCCCGTGAATTGATACTGACCGGCGAGCTCATCGATGCGCAAGATGCTTTGCGGCACGGCTTGGTTAACTATGTAGTCTCGCCGGCGGAACTAAATGCAAAACTATTGGAAGTGCTGTCGCGTCTGCGGGAACTATCAGCCGCCGCTTTGGAACTGACGAGGAAGGCAATGGACCACAGTCGCGGCAGACCGTTTGAGGCAGCGTTGAAGCAGGTTGAGAACATTTATCTTCACGAATTGATGAAAACGGAAGATGCCCTGGAAGGCATCAACGCTTTTCAGGATAAGCGCAAGCCGATTTGGCGAAACAAATGAGAAGTATCAAGACTAAACACTTTAATTCGCGGTTACTGAGTTGGGAAGAGACACCCCAGCGTCGCCTTTGCTCTAACCGCGGGCGTCTCGTGATTTCGTGCGCACTGATTTCGGCTGTCGTTCTCTCAATGGGAGTTACGGGAGGGAACGCGCAGACGAAACGACCGCGAAGTGGTCCGCAGTCAAGTCACTTGCGCTCGACAATGACGCCGGAAGAGCGAGAGATGGTGGAACTCGCGATGGCCGTGGTCTGCCTTGAACGAAAGAAGGATCCGCTTGGCAGCGTTCCGATCGATGAAATGCAGGGCCGACCGTCATTACCCGTGCGCAGCCCGGAAGCGTTAGCCGGGGCGGAACGAGCACAACGCCTCTTACCAATCGCCAAGAACCTGGTTAGCACTTCCTTGCGACAGCTTGCGAACCGCTATGCGTTTGGAGAGATCAAAGGGGCGAACGCAAAGTTGGCGCAGGCGCTCGTCAGGATTCAGGCTGTTAAGAGGATTAAGCCGGATATGGAGTCGCGCGATAACGCGTCGGTTTTCCTGAGAAATCCGCACACGATCACGTTCGGGACGATCTTTCTCGCCGGCTTGCCTTCCGATGAGGGAATGATCAGCGTGCTGGCCCACGAACTTACGCATATTGCCGATGGCGACAGTGACGGCCTCCAGGTTTTGTTTCGAGTGATTGCTAACCGTGCGGCAAGTTTGACGGCCCTGACCATACGCGGTCAGAAGGCCGAGGAACTGACGTGCGATTTGGTTGGCGTGATGGCGGCCAGGTCATATGTTTCAGCCTCGCCCAGTTACGAACCACTGCCGAGGAGAATCGCGCGGTCGGTGGCCCACAACTGTGTTGAAGATGATGAAGGCGACGAGGACCATCTTTCGCCGCGCAGCACGATAAGGGCGCTGCTGGCCCTGGATCCTTCGTTTACACGTGAACTGGTGTCAGGAAGAGATGAAAGAGCCCCCGGCAAGACCAATTGATAGTTCTCTTCCGACAGACGCGAGAATTCGTTGACATCGCCTCGCAACGGTTCCTATCATCGCGCGGAAACTCATGAGGCCGACCCAAATTTGACCAGTCACATCGCGAGCAGATGTCGTACAAATAGCCGTCGCGCTGAAATGAACTTTTTTTCAGCCACCGGCAGGTATTCCAACCGCCACAGAAATCTGGAATTTAAGGTCACGACGACTTTCATCATCAGCACACTTATCGCGCTGGTTGGCATTTTCACCGGATGCCAGTCGATTACTGATCGTCGCAACGTGCGGCCATTGGTATTACGCGACGTCCCCGCGCAGAGGTTGGCCTACCGCTTCGAAGCTGACACGAATCCCCCACCCGAAGCCAGCCGGGAAGAGACCACCGACAAACTGGAAGCGATTCAAACTGATTTCAATACGAGACGACCCGACGATGCGCTCCTGCGAACAGTGGTTTCACCTGACAATCAACGAGCACTCGCTCTTTACGGAACCGAGAGCGAACCCAGCTCCGCCTTTCGCATTGATCTGTATTCGGTCGATGGAAAGTTTCTTAGAAATCTTACGCCGCCGGATCTGTCTGGTGTTTTTCCTGAGACAGTAAGCTGGTCCACCGATAGCAATTTCATCGCGTTCATTGGTCATCGGGGCGTTAAGCCTACACCTTCTCCGACTCCAGTCGATGTAAGTCCCGAATCACTTCCTGAAGCATTGCCGTCGCCCTCTGTCGGTCCAGCTTTTGCGCCCGTAGCATTGTTCAATACTGAGCAGATTTATATCTGCAATCGAGATGGCCTTGATCTGAGAGCACTGACGTCGCGTGAAGGGTTGATCTACTTTTACTTTGCCTGGGCGCCGGACAATCATGGCTTGGTTGCACTGGCGTGTCGGGAGGGCGAATGGGATGCGCGTGCGCGAGAATACAAACTGCCGGCAGGTCGCCCACGCTTGCTTCAGTTGGATGGAAAGGAGCGGCTCTTGGACGACGGAATGACGGAAGCCTTGCCCGTGTGGTCCCCGGACTCTTCGAAGGTTGCCACCGCTTTTGATACTGATGTGGCGATCTACGATGCGAGTGGGAACCCAGCGACACAGGCCCGAGTTCCGTTACGCGAAGTGTCGATCAAGGCCGCGATTGCTTTCGAAGAAAAGGGAATGAAGAAGACTGAAGGAGAAGCTCCCGGAGCAGAACCAGCAGGCTTGCCAGTCTCGTTTAACCCGATCGTGAGATTGGAGTGGGCCACTCCCGAGATGCTGTATTTCCAGACTGCCTATGTTCGTCTCATCCCGAACGATCCCATCAACACGTTTCAGCGTTGGCATCGGCTGATCCTAAGCGCGCAAGCGGCAGTTCTAAAATAGCGGGCCGCCTTAAAGCGGCATACAAGCACTGCGGTATGCTTCCTTCGAAACGGACGGAGCGGGCATTACCCAGTTGGCCCGTTGCCAGCTAGTTCCGTCGGAGAATTCCACCCGATTCACAACCAGTTTTTCGAGGAGGGTCTTTCCCATACCCTGAGCGCTAACAACTCGTACTGGAGGTCTGGTAGTAAAAGCTTCCAGGTTTTTGCTCTCGTCCGGCTTGATCTTAACGACGCAACGAAATTGGCGGCGAGAAGGGTTGTCAGGATCTGCGGGTTCGCTGAATTGGTAATCCCAGAAAATTGCTTTGATCACTTTCGATCCGCGATTTTTGAAGCTCGCCTTGTAACGAAACATGTCCACCGGCTTTCCTTGAATTATGTCTCGCCTGGATTGCTCTTCAATCATTCTCAAGTCACGACTTTGGTTCTCAACCGAATTACGATTTGCACGCTCTTGGCGTGAAAGTTCCGTGCTGTTGACCACTTGGGTTGTCGTGTACTCGCTCTGATTCTCGTTAGTCATGGGCGATGGGGGACGATGGTTGTTCCACGAGAACTTGCGTACCTCGACATCGGGCGCGGCATCGGGATCAGCCGGCGTCTGATTCTGCATGAGGATCGGCAGAAGGATGATCAGCGCCAGGAAGAGCGAGAGTTTCAAGAAGCATCCTCCTTATCTGAGTGTTCCGAAACGTCAACGACTGAGTCAGTATAACTATTTCAGCCTCTAATACGAAAGTTGATAGTGCGATGATTTTAATGGAGTTTGGGTTGTTATTATGGTGGATGTTTGTAAAATGCGACCATCAAGTGCTCTCCACAGCGAGTCCCCTGGTCATTAAGTAAGAACAACCACTACCAACAGGAGAAACATATGAAGAGATCCAGCGATGCGAGCCTTATCCGGCTGGTGTTCAAGGTCGTGCTAATTGGCTTGAGTGTTTCGTCAGGATTAGTTGAAGTTCAGGCACAAAAACTGAAGCCCGAAGAAGTTCTGAGCAAGCACCTTGAATCGATTGGAACTCCGGAGGCCCGTGCAAACATCGAAAATATGATCATTGGCGGAACGGTGGTGGCCAATTATACGGCGCCCGCCACGGCCCAATTTAATGGCCAATCGGTAATTGCTTCTGCCGGCGACAAGAGTGTGATCGGGATGGGTTTCGAAAACTCGAGCTACTCCCAGGAGAATCTTGGTTACGACGGGCAGAACGTCACGGTTGGATTTGCTCGTCCGGGTGTCCGCTCAAATTTGGGTGAGTTTATCCTGACCTACAAGAACGTTCTGAAGGATGGCTTGATGGGCGGCACCCTGACACATGCCTGGCCGTTGTTGAAGGCAGACAAGAAACCAAAACTGGAGTACGGCGGTCTTAAGAAAATTGGTGGCAAGCAGGCGCACGAGCTCAAGTATCGCGGCAAGGGTTCTGATCTTGAGATTACTCTCTTCTTCGATGCTGAAACGTTTCACCATGTTCGAACCGAATACGTGCGGGTAATCTCGGCGGCGATGGGGGCAAATGTTGACGCTTCAGGCGGGCAACGCTCAACCAGGCATAAATTGGTGGAGGAGTTCTCCGATTACAAACCGGAAAATGGACTGACTTTGCCACACGCCTACAAGATCTCATTGGAGTTGGATTCGAGAGGGGGAACCTTTCAAGCCACTTGGAATTTGGCGTTGACCGATTTCAGCTACAACAAAGAACTCGATACCGCGATGTTCAACGTCGCGCGCTAGATGGAGTAGGGTAAAACTCAGCCGGGAGAGGAAGTGCGGCGGTTGAGGATAGGATAAAAAAGTACGGGCGTTGCTTCTGGTTGGAAGCAACGCCCGATTTGTTAAGAGACCTGATCCAGGTCCGAGGGTTAGAAGTCGAAGCGCGCGCCAAACTGCACGATGCGCGGATCGAAAGTGCCGGTTATGCGACCAAAGCTGGTGCTGCCGACACTGAAAATGTTGCTGCTCTCACCAATGTTGAAGTTAGCGCGATTGGTGACGTTGAACACTTCCATGCGGAGCTGCAGGTTCTTGGTCTCACCCATTTTGAAGTTTCTGAACATACCCGCGTTCCAGTTGAAGTAAACCGGACCGTTGATGAAGTTGATGGGCAAGTTGCCCGTTGATCCCGGATTATTCAGGAAGAAAACCTGACCTTGGAACGGAGCGGTTCCGATTGGACTCGCACCACGAATAGCAGTGATGGTGAATCCGGCCGGAACCGGCTGAGTTAAGTCAACAATTTGCGTTGCCGCAGGTACACCCGGAGACGCCGGTCGAGTTGCGGTCGCCTGCAGCACGCTGGGATTTATGTAGAAGATCCCGTTGGGCGTCCTAAACACACCAACCAATTCCTTGATTTGTTGGGGGGTTAGGGACGACGACGCCGGTTGCAGAGCAGACCGAGCGGCGCGATTCAAGGTACCGCGTGGGTCACGAATCGAGGTCGGCTGACCCGAGCTGATGTTCACAATCGAAGTCAGCTGGAAGCCGCCGAAGATCTTGCTGACCATGCTGCCATCGTTCAACCACTTGCGTCCGCGACCGAATGGCAACTCGAGATTCATGTTGCCGTTGATCGTGTGTGTGCGGTCGTAGTCAGGCCGCGCGTAGTTGAGACGTTGATTAAGATTGTCGAGGTAGGGATCGACGCTCTGCTGCGTGTCCTGCGTCGAATCTGCCAAGACCTTCTGGAAGGTGTAGTTCAGTTGGAAAGAGAATCCGTCGGTAAAGCGGCGACGAATTTCAGCTTGCAACGAGTTGTAGCGATAGAGGCCACCGTTGCTGGTGACGTTCGCGACAAACGCGTTGGGGTTCGCCAGGAAATTCACGCCGGTCGCCAAGTTGTTGATGATGTACGTGACGGCGAGGTCAGCGGGCACACCGTTGATGATTTGACCAACGATGGTCGAGTTGTTGAGCAAACCCTGCGATGGTAGCTGATTAAAGACTGGCGTCTGCTGGCTACCAGCGATGGCCGCGTTGAATCGGGCGTCGGTACATCCGGTGATCGGGAGATTGACGCTTGCCGCTTGTAAACGGCAATTCTCTCTCGCTCGAAGGTAATCAGTCAGGAAGCCGTTGCTGCGAATGTCAACCTGGTTCGAGTCAATTGATCTCCAAATCGCGTTGCTGCGGCTGCCGACGTAGCGGATCTCGATAGCTGAATCCCACCCGATTTCGCGCTGAATACCGATGTTGTATTCGTGCACGAGCGGGATTTGGATATCCGGATCAAACACCCAGACCAAACCCTGTTTGGCAGCTAATGCGTTGTTTGCCGCATAGGTGATCGGGAGGTTGGGCACTACTGGTGTCGGGAAGTTTGAAGGAATCGGTGCGAAGTTCCCGGCGTTGGTGTCAGGTCGTGGGGTGATAACCGCACGAAGTTGCGCCGAACCATTCTGCGTTGCGTTTACGACCTGCGAGCCTAAGCCCACCAGCTGTACGTAAGCGTTGTCAGGAGTTCGAACGTACTCGTTGTTGTTGTAGCTGATACGGTAGCCGCCGCGCAGAACGGTCCTGCCGCCACCGGGCATCAAGCTGCCAAGGAAACCACCGAAGTCCGGCGAATACGCGAAACTAAGTGCCGGACCAAAGTTGTTCTTGTCGGTTCTCGAGAAACTGCCCTGATTGCCGGAGTTGCCACCAACTACCTGATAAACACCGTTCGGGTTGAGCGCAGCCTGCAGAGCAG
>JANNON010000662.1:0-4943 GCA_031399105.1 Blastocatellia bacterium
GGCCGAGCCGCTGTTCCCGCTGGAGATGCAGTATCGAACTCCCGCTTGCTGGAGTTTCGCCGCAGCTTCGTACAGCGTGTCGTACGCATCATCTTCGCGCGACGGTAGACTCAAAACTCCCGTCAGAATCACGGGCACGTTCTTCTCTTTCAAGAAGGTCGCGATCTTCCACGCGTCATCACCGCCGAGGATCACGGGTTTTAACTTCATCTCTTCGGCAAACCTGATTGCGCCGCGCATTTCACCCTCGCGATCTGCCCGAAACACAACCAGTCGTTCGCCTCGCACATAGGGCACTAGCGACTCGAGCACGATGTTCTGGTCCGGTCGCGGTAATGATCTGTCTTTCGCGTATGCGTCCTGCGCCCGACCGTAAGCTTCCGCCTCGCGCAGCATTTTTCTAATCTGTTCCACTTGGCGCTCGTTGGTGGCAAGCACTTCCGTGAGATTTGCCGGCGCCTGGCCACCACCAAAATCACCACCGCGGCCGGCCAATCGTGGAAAGTTGATGACCAACGCTGCGAGCGGAACAACCGCCATTTCGTCTTGAGTCGAACCCAGTAAGTTTATGAGAGCTGCCTGGCCGGAGATTAATCCGCCGGTTGGAAGTGACAGAACGCTGGTAACACCATCGACGCGAGTCACAGCAATATGCGCGCTGTGCGGATTGAGTGAGACCACGGCTTTAGCATGCGGATTCAGATCGCCAATCTCCGCGGTGTCTACTGTTCCCGAAGCGCCTTGTCCGATCTCGACCAGACCCATCGAAGTGCCGGCGTCGATCATTCCCGGGTAAACATATAGACCACGTCCCTCGATTGTCTGGGCACCAGCGGGAACAGCAACGCTGGAACCAAGAGCAACAATCTTGCCGTCACGGATCACGATGGTCCCATTCTCAATGGCAGGGGCCGTGACAGGAACGATGTGCGCGTTGCGAATCACGAACGTGCCGCGCGGAGGGAGTACTGCTGTCCCGGTCGAAGGAATGCCGATCTGCGCGAGGGTGGTGACTGCTAGCACTCCGACGAGCACAATCGTCGCGACCAGCCGGCGACCGACCGCGAGACAGTGCGGTACCGCGGCCGTGACTTTGTCCAATGGCGCGATCGGGTGCAGTAGCCCAACCGTGAGGGAGGGCTCTGTCGCAGTTACCGCAGCTTGAGTCGCAACTGTTTTGCTGGCCAATCGATCCAATTTGTTCTTGCGAGATGTACGCACCAATAATCTCCTTCGTATTTCAATCGCTCGCCGCGTCAATCGCTCGCGGCTCTGCCGCATTCGTTGCGGTAGGCCGCCGGCTTACTAAGACCGCTTACTACTTTGCAGAGGCTATGCCTCAATCAATGGTTACGGATGCTCGTCACCATTCCACATGTCATCGTCCTCGTCAGCGGGCCGGCGACGCCGTGGCGCTTGGGGCGAAGTTCCACCGGCAGGCGGTCGATTTGCCTCGGCCTGCTCGAGCGTAGCGCGTTCCTTCTCCAACTCCACCCGGCGAGCCGAATCCTGCTGGCGATCAAAAAAGACCTCACCATCGACGAAAGTGGTATCCACGCGCGAGTAGACGCTGAATGGGTGCCCATTCCAGATTGCCAGGTCCGCGTCCTTGCCAACTTCGATGGATCCCACTCGGTTCTGAATGCCGAGTTGAATCGCCGGATTGATGGTGATCAGTTTTAGCGCTTCTTCCTCGGTGAGCTCGCCATAGCGCATCGCTTTGGCGGCTTCGATGTTCAAGCGCCGCGCGCGTTCGTCGGAATCAGAGTTCATCGACACAACGACACCAGCGCGAGTCATGATTGCCGCGTTGTGTGGAATGGCGTCGTAAGCTTCGATCTTGTATCCCCAAAAATCAGCGAATGTAGACGCGCCGGCGCCATGCCGCGCGATCTCTTTCGCTACTTTGTAACCTTCCAGGACGTGCTGAAAGGTCTTTATCTTGAAGCCAAACTCATCGGCGAGTCTGATCATCATGTAAATCTCGTCGGCCCGGTACGAGTGAGCGTGAACGTAGCGTTTGCCTTCCAGGATTTCCACCAGTGGCTCGAGCTGAAGATCGCGACGCGGAGGCAGCATGCTCTTGTCGCGTGCACTGCCCGCGCGATACTCGTCCCAACGCTTCTTGTAATCGCGTGCTTTGGTAAAGGCTTCGCGGATAGTTTCTTCGACGCCCATGCGAGTGGCTGGGTAGCGGCGGGGAATTCCGGGTAGCGCGGGAACGCTCGAACGCTTCACATTTTCGCCGAGTGCGAACTTAATGCCGGGCATGGCGCCGGGAAAAATAAACTCGTCCACCGGTCGTCCGTATTTGATCTTTACCACCGTGTTCAGGCCGCCAATCGGATTTGCCGAGCCATGCAAAAGATTCAGGGTCGTCGTGCCGCCGGCGAGTTCGCGATAGAGATCCGGGTCGTTGGGATTGAGTGCGTCGCTGACACGCACCATCGAAGTGACTGCCAAACTGCCTTCGTTGATATCGTCGAGCATGGAATGCGAGTGGCAATCGATGATGCCTGGAAGCACAAACTTGCCCGTTCCATCGATCGTTCGCGCGCCGGCTGAGGCTTTCAGGTTTTTGCCGACACCTGCAATCTTGCCTCTGCGAATCAGCACGTCAGTGTTTGGCAAACTGCCGCGCGTGATGGTTAAGACTGTCGCATTCCGGATTAGAACTTCGTCATTACTCGCCGTGCGTGCTTGTCCGAGAACCTCGAACGAATGACTGGCGAAGACGAATGCGAGCAGCAGCAGTTGTGCGATCGTTTTACGTGTCATCGATGACTCCAAAGTTTTTGCCCTTTCAGGTACCAAGTTCGCTAAAGGAACGCGCCGCATCGTCTTCTGGGAGCGCGGGCGGCCCCGTCCGCCGCCCGGTGGCCCGCCCTCGATTGCCAACAGAAATCTGTCAACCACAACAACGCGGTAACGAGCGGTGGGCGGACGAGGCCGTCCGCGCTCCCAGTAAATGCGATTGTTTTTTGAGATCTACGGTCGAAACTTGGTTGGGTGGTGTCGCCCGCGATGGTGTTGCTCTTGTGCCTGTGAACGATCCCGGCGCGCGACCGGTGATCGTAACACCACCCTTCATCTCGTTCCCGGTAATCGTGCCGACAAAACTTGCTTCCGTTGTTTGGCCTTCAAACGTGATAGGAGTGCTGAATCGAACTTCACCTGCGTCACTAACCGATGCATTCGCTATCTCGCCACTGCCGAGCCCGCCTTGAATTGATCCTCGCAGTTGATCGTCCTCCTGACGAAGAATCAGGGTCGCGCCAATATCTCCGGAACCAAGATTCACATTGAGGGTCCACGTTCCGGCTGCCGAGTCTCGAGCCTGTGCTGGTGCGGCAGGCGCCGGACGAAGGTCAACGGCACGGCCATCGATGAAGACGTGAACGATGCGACTGTTGCGATCGAACAAGTCGCCGCGAACGACTGTCAGATTGGCAATCTTTCCCGGCTCCAAAGATCCCAGCCGATCGCTAACTCCAAAAATTTCAGCCGAGCGAATTGTTAGCGCTCGAATCGCATCGTCCTTCAGCAGTCCGTTCTCGATCGTCTTGCCAGCGTTGGCGAGAAAATCTGTCAGGCTGGCCATGCCGCCTGACTGAAAAGCAAAGCGCACTTTTGCCAGTGCGAGTTTTGCCGCCGTCTTTGGCGCTTCGGCTCGCAGACGGAGCAATCGCAGCGGCTCTGGATCAGCTTGCGGATTTGCTGCTGTGGTGCGGCGTGGAAAATTTAACGAGAGCAGGACCGGGACATCCAGCTTCTGCAGCCGGTCGGTAACTTTCCACGATTCGCCGCCGCCGGCGATGATCGCTTTCAGTTTGAATTCTTCAGCGAGATCCAACGCCCTTCTGATTTCGCGTTCCAGCTCGACGTGGAAGACAACCGGGAGTCGCCCGTCGAGCACCGGCAGCAGTGCTTCGAGTGATCTGTCAGTTGAAGGTCGCCGAATGCCGCGCGGATTGCGCGCGTAAATCTGCTGCGACTCACGATAGGTTTGCGCATCCAGCAACATCTGCCGGAGCGAAGCAAAAACTCCAAGCAGAGAACTCGGGTAAGTTCCGCGCAGCGGGGTAAAGCCAACGTGCATCGCAACGGGCGATCGGACAATCATCTGCTGCGGAGTTTCTCCGGCAAGATTTATGAGCGCCGATTGGCCCATCCAAATACCGCCGCGGGGAGCCGTTAGCGCGCTAGTGATTCCCACGTTACGCGCCGCATCGTATTGATCAGCTGTCGCGCGCAGCTGAGCTTCAGCCATGACTTCAGGTTGCAGCCCGGGAGGTTGAGTGGAGTTTGGTCCGGTTGTTGGCGTCGGTGGACGCAACAAGTTTGCGAGAAAACCGCCGCCCGGACTGGGTGCAGGCGAAGGCTCCGGCATTCCCAGATTCGTGTTGGCGTCGATCAATCCCGGAAACACCGTCAATCCGGCGCCATCGATGATCCTGGCATCAGACGGTGCGTTGACGTTGGCGCCCACTGCCACAATCAGTCCATCACGGATCACAAGGGTGCCCCGCTCGATCGCTGGACCCGCTGCCGTCACGATGCGCGCATTCGTGATTGCGTAAGTGTCGATCGCGTTGCGTTGGGCTGTTGTGAAAGTCGCGGGAAGAAAGATCGAGGCGAGCGCGGTAGCAGCAACTGCGAGTCGCAGGTGGACTCTGAGCATAAACGTTGACTTCCCCATCCAAGAATTTTTCGAAAGATTGGTTTGCCGCAGAGAAGAACGCCGGCAAACGCGGTAACGATTTTCAGAAGGCGGAAAGCTTAACTTAGAAATGCGGAACAGTAAACCGATTCCGAAAATTCGGAAATTTGAGCAGTTTATTTGGAGAGATCGCGGCGATGACTTTAGGGCATCTGGGAGTGCTTTGTAGGGGCGTCCCTCCGTGGGCGCCCCTTACGCATGCTTGGCGCAAACCATCTAAAAC
>JANNON010000543.1:0-2396 GCA_031399105.1 Blastocatellia bacterium
ATTGCGTGCTTCTTCCGAATCGGCCCGGTCGCTGCGCTCCGCGGTTCTGATTGCTTCGCCTCGCTCCCTTAGCTGGCACTTTTTTTGTGCAAAGCCTGCACGGACAATCAACTCAGCAGCGCCCCCGCTGTTGCCCTCAACGCTAATCTACATGAGGCCAGTTGAGCGGGGGCGGCGTTTGAGACTTGATCAGGTGCAAGTAAATTCCGAGCTTGAGTAACTCGCTCAGCTTGCCCACCTTCCCAACCTGCAAATTGGCTAAACTGCATTGCCATCTTCCACTAGCAAGTTACCCAACCTGTAATTTCGCACCTTCCCAACCTGCAAATTTACAAACGCGCTTGCCCTTCCAACCGGTGATTCGAGAAGCTGCAACGCAAAATAAATGTCAGCTTGAGTAGTTTATTGTAAGGTATGCGCCATTGCGCGCTCTCCCAACAAAGCAGCGGAGAAAATTTGAGTGACTCTCGCAGTAATCGCGATTGGCTTTCTCATCGTGTTGGTTAGTGCTTATCGTTTTTACGGCGGATGGGTAGCCAAACAATTCATCGTAGACGACAGACGGATCACGCCGGCGAATGAGGTCAACGACGGCGTTGATTTCGTTCCCACCAAACCGTTTTACCTCTTTGGTCAACACTTCTCAGCCATTGCCGCCGCCGGACCGATCGCCGGGCCGATACTCGCCTGCCAGGCGTTCGGTTGGCTGCCATGCTTAATCTGGATCGGCCTTGGCGTGGTGTTGATTGGTGCGGTTCACGACTTTGCGAGTTTGACCGCTTCAGTTCGTCACGGCGCGACCTCCATCGCCGAGATTGCTCGCGAACATCTGGGCAGCGGCGCTGGCCGCGCGATGATGGCTTTCATCTGGATCGCGCTGTTGTATGTAATCGTCGCATTTGCGGATATCACAGCCGGCACGTTCGTGGGTGGTTCGGAAGAGTTGAGATCCGTGAACGTGAATTTTAATCCCGGCGGCGCTGTCGCCGCTGCGAGCGTGATGTACCTCGCGCTTTCGCTCGTGCTGGGTCTCGTTCAGCGGTATCTGAATCCGCCGCTTTGGTTAGTGACAGTGATCTTTGTTCCTGCGGCTTTCGCTTTGTCGTGGGTGGGAACGATGACTTCGAACACGTTTGCTCTCAGCCATAGGACCTGGGGAGTCTTGATCCTACTCTACTGTTGCATCGCCTCGATGGTTCCGGTGTGGGCGCTGTTGCAACCGCGCGGTTATCTCGGCGGGTTCATCCTCTACACGGCGCTGGCAATTGGCGTCATGGGAATGCTTTTCGGCGGCTATCAAATCCAACAGCCGGCATTCAAAGCTTTCGACATCGGTGGGATGACGGGCGCTCTATTTCCTTTTCTTTTTGTGACGATCGCCTGCGGTGCGTGTTCGGGGTTCCACGGGCTGGTTTGTTCAGGGACAACTTCCAAACAGGTCGATCGCGAGTCACACATGAAACCGGTAGGTTATGGCGGGATGCTGGCGGAAGGATTCGTGGCCTTGATTGCGTTGGTGACCGTAATGATTGTGAGTCAGGAGGCTTTGCGCGGCAGGGCGCCTGGCACGATCTACGGAAACGGTATCGGGGAATTTCTTACCTTAATCGTTGGCAAGCAGAATCTCGCTTTCGCGGTGACGTTCGGTGCGATGGCGTTCTCGACATTTGTTTTTGACACGCTCGACGTGTGCACCCGGCTGGGACGTTACATTGTGCAGGAACTCTTTGGCTGGAAAGGTCGAGTGGGTGCATTGGTTGGGACGGCGTTGACAATCGCGGTGCCGTTCTACTTCATCGTCTATGCGCCGCCAAATTCATGGACGAAGTTCTGGACCTTGTTCGGTGCGTCAAACCAACTACTCGCCGGGTTAACTCTGCTTTCAGTGACGGTCTGGCTTTACAAAGCCCGGCAAAGGATAGCGTTTACGCTGCTGCCGATGATCTTTGTGCTCATCATCACGCTGTGGGCGCTGGTTTCACTGGTAATTGGAAATCTCCGCGTCACGAAAATCATAAGTGGCCAACTCGATATAGAGTTGGTTAACGCGATCGCAGCTGGTGTTTTGGTCTTGCTGGCCCTTTACCTGGCAGTTTTAGCGCTGGTAAAGATGCACGGCGAGCGGCGGCGACTCAGTATGGTCGCAGCGCATGAGTCGGTGAGTCTTGAGTAATTGAGATCTCGGATCTCAGATTCAAACCTGAAATGCCTTACGGCAAAGCCTGGTAGTCATGCAGGTTGAGGTCTGTAAATGAATGCGGCGTTGAGGTCATGAGGTCAGTACCACCTCGCGGTAGCGGGTGGGGTGGTATGTTTAAACCGAGCATAAAACCCCCCAAGAACGCGCAGGTACGCCCCACCCCCAAAAGCGAGGTGGTACTGACCTAAAGACCTAA
>JANNON010000673.1:0-6144 GCA_031399105.1 Blastocatellia bacterium
ACGCGCTGGCGACTGGGCCATAAGCGCATGCTCATATTCTTCGTCATCATGGGCATCGTTTTTCTTTTGGTGAATCCAACAGTGTTACTGCCGGACACCTGGAGGCAAATGCGTCAATTCGCCGGGCAGAAAATGGTGGGCCATGACGGTTATGAGTTCATGGGCAGAATCTACAGTCACAAGATGACTGACTGGTTGCAGGGCACGCCCTGGTACTTCTACGGCTTATTTATGACCGTAAAACTTCCCGTCTTGTCGCTGGCCGGGTTCCTGGTTGGCTTGCCTTTGCTTTTTCGGCGTAGGCTTGGCGATGGCAGGTATTTCATTCTGCTGTGGCTGTTTCTGTGGCTGATGATGTTCACGTTCGCCGGCGGAAAATTCACTGCTACATCACCGTGGTACTGCCGCCCGTGTTGATAACGGCAGCGATCGGCATTCAAGCGGCTGGCCGTTTCATCGCTGCTAAACTGTCCGCTTTAGTTGCTGGTTCGCGGTTGGACAACAGAGTTAAGGCATATGGGTCGGCGGTGCTCGCTTTAATCGTGATTGCGAGTTCGGTCCAGGCTTCGTTGAGTATCGCGCCGCATTACCGGCTCTATACCAATCCGCTTGGCGGCGGCATTGCGAAGGCGGGCTACTACTTTCCGCACGATGAGTTTTATGACGCGAGTATTCGTGAAGGGATGACAGCAATCGCTGCAGAAGCGCGGCCGGGTGCCCGAGTAGCAAGTGAGACTCCTGGACTTGCGGCTCACTACGCGAAACTCGCCGGCCGCCCCGATCTGGTAAACGTGTCGCTGTCAGATGCGAGTGCAGTGAAGCAGATGGGAACGGGGGACTACATCATCAACGCTCGTGGCCGCCGTTATTTTAGTAACGACGCGATCATCACAACGCTGCAACGATCAAGCAAGCCGGATATTCTGTTCAGCTTGGGAAGAGTTCCTTCGGCGGAAATTTATAGATTGGATGAGAACGAGATCGGTCCTCTTCTGGGAGCGCGGACGCCCTCGTCCGCCGCCGCAGCGTCTCCTAATGACTCTCGGTAAATCCTTAAACTCCTGGTTCGAGGCATTTCAACGGTGCGGGCGAGGCCGCCCGCGCTTCCAGCAGCTAGTCGACTCTTTCTCTCCGCACTTCCACTTCCATCGGCTTCGCATCGTTCGATTGATATCCTTCGGGCCAGTTTGAGATGTTCGCTCCATACATCCAGTCAGCTTCGGGCGTAACCGCGAACCGGATCTGCAAGGCCTTCCCACGCATCGCAGCAATCCTGACCGCGAGCTTAGCCACTTTCCATTCCTGTATCAGTGGCTGTTTGGGATCTTCAACCAAAACTAATCTCGAGCCGCAATCCGTGCCATTGATAAAAAGCGTGACTCGCGTCTTCAGCCAACCTTTTGGCGCATCAATCGGCGGCACGGGTTGAAGGTGAGCCCGAACGACCACTTCACCTACGCGCCGGCGATCTTCTCGTTCAGGAACGATGAAGTCCACCGCGCCAACACCGAATCCCCAAAAGTATCCCGGCCCGCCCCCGAGTTTTTCGAATCGCGCCGCTTGCGCCATCTGGGGTTTGAAGCGATACAAAAGCGATTTGTCCTCGCGCAAAAAAATCTCGGGACGAATTTCCGGGGCATTCGCACTTCTGGTCCAGGCGAACTGTCTCGGAACTAGATGTCGTCCCGGATCAAGCAATTTCTCTGGCGGATCTGCGGCTTCGAGATCCTTGAACATTTTTGCCGCCCGCACGAATTCTGCAAAAACAGCCTGGTCGCGCTCGGTGGTGTAGGTGATTCCATAACCTCGCTTGGGATCGGGAGTCAGGATCCAAAACATCGCGCCGGCCGCTCCACTCCGGACGCTGCCTTCCAGATAGGCGCGATACCAATCGGCTTGTGAGAATCCATTAAACCCATCGGCATTGATCCCAAACTCGCCCATCACCAATGGCTTTTTGATCGAAAAAGCGGCGGCCGCTCGATTGTCGATAAACTCGCGCAAAGCAGTGGGTGAATCGACGAAACTGTCAGTATCGTCTTTGGGATAATTGTGCACGTCGCAGTAGTCGACGTTTGGCAACAGATGATCAATTAACCATTCGCGACGTTCCGACGCAGTTCGATATCCCCACGTCCCAGGTGAGATGACGTGATTCGGATCGAGCGAACGAAGATAGCTGCTCATCTCCGCAATCCACGCCCGCCTTTCACCCCAACGTCCCGTCAAAGCCTGTGCTTCGTTCATCAACTCCCAACCAAAAATTGTTGGATCGTCACGGTACATTATTCCTGTGACTGAGTTTCGACGCGTCGCCAGCTTCTCGATATGCTCCCGATAAAGTCGCCGGGTGGTTTCGTTCGTGTAGAACTGCATTGCCACTGCAGGATTGATTCCAAAACGAAAGCTGTCGTCCGCAGCTTCCTTAACGCCGGCCCAGCGCAGGTATTGCGCAATGCCGCCAGTATCACGCCACCAGTTGGTAAGGCACAGTTGCACCTTGAGGTTGTTCTTTTCTGCTTCCGCAATCACACGGTCCAGGTGAACAAACGCGTCTTCGTTCCACTGACCCGGCGCCCAACGAAACGGATGAGTCCGCGGCCAATCGGCAAAATCCGCCAATGGGCCAACATCGTTCGGACCGCCTTCGCCGTACGCCCAAACCCGCACCACACGAATGCCGGACTCGGACGCACGTTTTAAAGTCTCTGGCATTGCAGCCCGATCTTCGTCGCGATACATCACCGAAACATTCGCACCAACGAACCGAAACGGCCGGCCGTCAACTACAAACCGGCTGCCCTGTGTTTGCACGATTCCGCTCGGACGCGAACGCCCGTTGGTGGACGTTTTCTGCGAAAGTAAAAATGCCGCGCCTCCCAGTATCAAAAGCGCGGCCACCACGAGAATTGTTTTAACCATCAAGAATATCGCCAACCAGCCGCCAGAAATTTTACCAAGCGGCGCGAAAACCGATTAGCGCGGATGGGTAAGTCGTATGAACCCCATAATTGCACAGAGTGCGCCCAGTAGAACGAAGAGATTAAAGAAGCTCAAAATACCGAACACCAAGCTATTGTCTTTCGTCAAAATGCCAAAGCCGAGAACGATGAATTGCACATGAAACAGAATCAAACAAACCGCCGCGAACGAGAACCAACGCGCTGAGGGGCCGAACGCTCGGGCGCGGGCAAAGCCAAGCACTGCTGCGATCAACCAAGCCACTGCACCCAAAACCAGCATGGCAAGCATCACCACGGCGAAATAGCCGGGCTCTCGCCAGGAGGTTTGCACCTGGGCCAACATTGCAGTCAAAGCGATGAACATTTGCGATTCTCCGGGGACTGTTCTTACCAGTTAACAAACTAAGCGCCGTTTGCGCACCCGGACATCCAGGGCCTGCGCAAACGGCGTCGGAAAATTCAATCGTTACGAGCCCACGACGGTGCTCAACGGGGGCCGGTCGAAAGCAGTTCCACGGACCAAAAGAACTCTCGCGGTCCAATGTTACTGCGTGATATGTATCTCCTCTTCCTTATTGACGTGACCCAGAAAATACATGAGCGCACAAATAAAGAAGACCACAGCGCAGCCGATCGCCCACCACATGTTATGGGCGCCCGTGGCATCGCCAGGAGTAGTTACGAACAAGTAAAACCTGTAAATCCCATAGCCCAGCGCTGCCAGACCCACGACCACGGCCAGTATGTCCTTCATTTTATCTTCACCTCCGGCCTATGAGTTGTTAAGTTCAGGTAAGAAAAACCGATTTCTTTTCTGGTTGTGCATGTTACCGCCTGCGCAACGATCAACGCAAGTCTCACTTTGAGATGATTCTCTGATCGCCATTTCGTCTCGTAAAGCGCTCGCGATCGAGATGCTCCAGGAGCGGAATCGCGTATTTCCTGGAGACACCCGCGAGCGTTTTGAAGGTTGCTACATCGATCGCGCGTTCTGGTTCATGCTCATCCCCGTAGCTCTTTAGCTTCATTTTCAGATTCTCAAGTGCGATCCGAGCAAACAGCAGGTCTCCCTGAATCCGGATTACCCCGCCACTATCAATCAGAAGTTGCAGCACTTTCCGTCCGTGTGCAGTCTGGTTCTTCGCAATGCCTGCCTGTTGCAGGGCTTCATCAAGTGAAGGAGGTTCCAGCGCGGCTGTCGTATAGATCTCGGCCAGGCGTTCGCGCAACTCAGCGTCCGCGCCTTTCACGTCAAGCGAATGATCGCCAGCGCGCACCACTTCCCTCTCAGTAATGACCTTTCCCGCTCTTTCCAGACTATTGAGTACTGCACGGAAGACCTCTGCCTGAGCGTGCGCAAAGCAACGTTCACGCAGAGTTTCGCGCGCCAATCCACGGGCCAGCGGTTCGCGTTGGTGATGTCGCTTGATCTCTCCAACAGCCTGCTGAGCCAACGCTGTGAAAGCTTCCACACTGACAAGCACCCCATCGCAGTCAATCACGTGACCTCTTTTGAAGGCCTCCGAAATTACGCTCGCAAGCACGGTGTCGGTCCACCCGGTGCGCGCAGCAATGTCGGAAGATCGTTGGCCCGCTGGCCCCGCCGAGGAGACATAGACGGCGAGTTGTGAGGTGGATTCCATGGCCGCGAGAGTTTCCAATCGCTGGTCGATTTCAACAAAGTCTCGGCCGCGATGTTTGCCGGCAAATGGTTCGAGCACCTGGCCGCCTGCGATCGTTTGCAACGGCGAGTAAGACCGCAGCACGAACCGCTCGCCGGCGATCGCCACAATTGGAACTTCAAGTCGCAATTGAGCGAACCCGCTTTTCCCGGGTTCGATAGTTCCGGATTGGTTGAGTACGCGGACGCGCCCCAGCACTTCGGCTGCATGGATATGTAACCGCACACGCGCACGCGATCGCAGTGGACGAGGGGCATCGGGCAGCACTTCAAGTCTGACATCCAGCACCTGCGTTGGTCGCAAACGACCGATCGGCGCAAGGACCATTCCGCGCTCAATTGCCGATACATCGACTCCCCCAAGATTCACCGCGGTTCTTTGACCGGCTAATGCTTTCACTACGGATTGTCCGTGAACTTGTAGCCCGCGAGCACGGGTCCTTAATGCAGCAGGCAACAATTCAAGCTCGTCCCCTTCCTTCAGTTCGCCCGCGATCAACGTGCCGGTAACGACTGCTCCAAATCCTTTCATGGTAAACACGCGGTCCACCGGCAATCGTGGCACCAGATCAGTCGTGCGCGCGGGGACTCGAGCCGCTAATTCACTCAAAGTCGTTTTGAGTTCATCGAGCCCTGCGCCAGTTTTCGCGCTGACATTTACAATTGGAGATCCTTCAAGGAAAGAGTCGCTCACCAATTCCTCGGCCTCAGCGCGTACCAAATCGATTAGTTCCGGCTCGGCCAAGTCTGATTTAGTAATCACCACCAACCCGGTCTTTATTCCTAACAAACGACAGATATCGAAATGTTCGCGCGTCTGCGGCATCACTCCTTCGTCGGCCGCGATAACGAGAGCGAGGACATCAATGCCATGGGCGCCCGCCAGCATGTTCTTGACGAATCGTTCATGACCGGGAACATCGACGAAGCCGATGCGCACATCACCGAGATCGAGATCGGCAAAACCGAGGTCGATGGTGATACCTCGTCGTTTCTCTTCCGGTAGTCGATCGGGATCTGTGCCGGTCAGCGAACGGACCAGGGCACTCTTCCCGTGATCGATATGTCCGGCTGTGCCAACGATGATTGATTGCATGGATGAAACCATGGGGACGTACTATCCACAGATTACGCAGATTACTCAGATTCAGCGCGGGCTTGAGAGTTCGGCCTTCGGACAAGTCGTGCAACTCGTCTGCAAGAAACTAGTCTGCGTAATCGGTGTAATCTGTGGATAGATCTCTCAGACGAATAAGATTACTGAGTGAACCTACTTAGCCGACGAGCTGACCTGGAAATCGATCCACTGCATCGCCAGGTTAATTTTCCCTTTCGCGAGCAAATCTTTTACGAGTACCTGAATGACATATTCTCCGGGCTCCATCTGCGTACCGAGTTGAATCGCCCCACTCACGGTTACCGACCAGCGGGCCTTCGATCTGGAAGTGAATGTCGCGCACTGGATCGGCCGGCTGCTTGCGCAGCATGTTCTCGTTGCCG
>JANNON010000715.1:0-5910 GCA_031399105.1 Blastocatellia bacterium
TCCCAACCTGCAAATTACCCAACCTGCATCGCACTTCCCAACCTGCAAGTTTCCCCAGCATCCTTCTGACCCCTATCTCCGCGTCACCCCCTCTCCGCGTCTCCGCGTCCGCTCCACCATACGGCTTTGACTCGTTCAATCCGAAACCTTATCCTCAACTCAGTTTCTGAAGTCTCCTTGTAACAGTGAAATCCCCTTATGGCCCCACGAGTGGAGGATGTTACTTCTTTACTGATTGCTTCCAGCAGCGGCGATGAGGAAGCATTAAATCGTCTGCTGCCTCTCGTCTATGACGAGCTCCGCCGCCTCGCAAATCGCTACCTGAATCGCGAGCGCTCCGATCACACCCTGCAAGCGACCGCGCTGGTTCATGAAGCATACTTAAGACTGATTGACCAAAAGGTTTCCTGGGCAAACCGCGCGCATTTTTTTGGGGTCGCTGCCGAAATGATGCGACGGATTCTGATCGATCACGCGCGGAGCCGTCAGGCAGCTAAGCGCGGCAGTGGAGGAATCAAAGTATCTCTCGACGACGTTTTAGAGATCACCGATGAACGTGCCGCCGACCTCATAGCTCTCGATGAAGCCCTAAAAGCTCTGGCAGATTTCGACGCCCAGAAAGCGCGCGTGGTTGAGTTGCGCTTTTTCGGAGGACTGTCGATTGAGGAGACCGCCGCGGTTATGGGTGTGGGAACGGCGACGATTACCAGGCAATGGCGGCTGGCAAAAGCCTGGCTTTATCACGAGTTGAACAAGACTAACGACGAGCAGTGAATCCCGAGCATTGGAAAAAAGTAGAGGAAGTTTTTGAGTCGGCGCTGCAGCACCCTCCTGCGGAGCGATCTGCATTCCTCGAGGAAGCGTGTCAGGGCGACGAATCCCTGCGTAATCAAGTTGAGACACTCTTGCTATCGCTCGACCGTGCCGGAAACTTTATGGAGGCCTCGGCCTTTGGCGTGAGTTTGTCGGAGACGGTGGTAGAAGAAACGCCTTCAGTCATCGGGATGCGGCTGGGCGCGTATCGCATCGTCAAGGAAATTGGACGAGGCGGCATGGGTTCGGTCTATCTCGCGATTCGCGCTGACGATGAGTTTCAAAAACGAGTAGCCATCAAACTGATCAAGCGAGGAATGGATACTGACTTTATCGTCAAACGCTTTCGTAACGAACGACAAATCCTCGCCAGTCTCGATCACCCGCACATCGCACGTTTGCTTGACGGAGGTACTACGGAAGATGGTTTGCCATATTTCGTCATGGAGTATGTCGAAGGCGAGCCGCTTTATCGCTACTGCGACACGCGCCGGCTGAGTATCGGACAGCGCCTCGAGCTATTTCGCAAAGTCTGTTCGGCAGTCCATTACGCCCACCAGAATCTCGTTATTCACCGAGATCTAAAACCCGGCAACATTCTGGTCAATGCAGACGGCACTCCGAAGCTGCTCGACTTTGGCATCGCAAAACTACTGAATCCGGATCTTGCTCACTATCCGCTCGATCCAACCACCGCGGCGATTCGTTTGATGACGCCGGAGTATGCAAGTCCGGAACAGGTGCGCGGCGAAGTGTTGACGGCGGGCAGTGATGTTTACGCGTTGGGAGTGATGCTTTACGAGCTGTTGACGGATCATCGGCCATACAAACTCAACAGCCACCTCGCTCACGAGTTAGCGCGCGTCATTTGCGAGCAGGAACCGGATCTCCCAAGCGTGGCGGTGAATATCATCGAAGTGGTTGGCGAGGAAGGTGACGACCTAATCGAGATCACACCCGAGACTGTCAGCAGGGCGCGCAGCACGACGCCCGATCAACTCAAGCGAGAACTTGCGGGCGGTCTCGACAACATCGTTTCCAAGGCGATGCATAAGGACGTGTCCCACCGGTACAGTTCGGTGGAAGACTTGTCGGAAGACATACGCCGTTACCTGGACGGACATCCCGTCGCCGCACCTTCTCATTTTCCGTCACCAACCAAGTCCACGCTGATCACGGCTGATCCTTCGACTGCTTCCCGCTCGATCGCTGTATTGCCGTTTCAAGTCTTGCGGGTTGAAGAGAAGGGCGAGGAATTTCTCGGCATGGGTTTAGCCGACGCCATCATTACCAAGCTGAGTAACATTCAGCGGATCATTGTTCGCCCGACCAGTGCGGTGATCAAATACTTCGATGGCACACATAATGTATTAACGGCCGGACAGGAGTTGAACGTCGGGTTTGTGCTCGATGGCCGCATTCAACGGGCCGGCGTTCGCATTCGCGTGACTGTGCAGTTGATCAGTGTGCGCGACGGCCAGCCGGTTTGGGCGGCAAAGTTTGACGAAAACTACACTGATATCTTTTCCGTCGAAGACTCGATCTCGGAGCAAGTTGCTCACGCACTGGTGCCGCATCTGTCGGGCGAAGAGCGAGAGCTGTTGCTGCGCCGCGAGACAGAGAACGCCAACGCCTACCAGGCATTTCTCAAGGGCCGCTATCTTTGGACGCGTTTTACTCCAGAAGATTTCACGCGAGCCGTCGAACAGTTTCGCGAAGCGATTCGTCTCGATCCAAATTACGCGCAGGCACACGTTGGGATCGCGGACTACTACAACTGGGCAGCCATCTTTGGGTTGGGCTCACCCGACGACAATTTCCCGCTCGCCAAGGCGGCTGCAATCCGTGCGCTCGAGATCGATGAGTCGCTGGCCGAGGCCCATGCCGCGCTCGCCTTCACGAATCTCTGTTACGAGTGGGATTGGTTGGGCGCCGAGCATCGTTTCCGTCGCGCGATCGAACTGAACTCAAACTACGGTCCGGCGCATCAGTGGTATGCAAACTTACTCGCCGGCCAGGGGCGGTTCGCCGAAGCCATATCTGAGATCAATCACGCACTGGGGATCAATCCGCTTTCGATGATGGATCGTTCGATGGCAGGTTGGACTTACTATCACGCGCGGCAATACGAACGGGCTGAGCAGGAATTACGAGCGGCGCTGGAAATCGATCGCAATTTCAGCAACTGCTATCTCATGCTCGGCTTTGTTTACGAGCGGCTGGGTCGTTATGACGAGTCGATCAGCGTACTGCACAAAGCGTTGGAGTTGATGACCGGCTCGGTCGTGCCACTATGGCCGCTGGCTTACACACTCGCCACGAGGGGACATAAAAAGGAGGCGCGCGAAATAGTCGCGCGGCTGCATGAACACAGCCAGAATCATTATGTTTCACCTTACTTTTTCGCCGTGATCTACACCGGTTTAGGCGAGACTGAAGAGGCTTTCATATGGTTGGACAAAGCCATTGAAAGTCATGATGAGTGGCTGATTTGGCTCGGGGTTGAGCCAAAGCTTGATCCGCTTCGATCCGATCCTCGCTTTGCCGGTTTGCTGAAACGCGTAGGGCTGAAAGGCGACGAAGCCAATCGCGCGATTCACTACTCTGCCGATCATTCGTTAATCGATTTCTCTTCGGGCACCGGTGACAAGCGGGTGCGTACCGCTGACTTTCTCAAACCAACGCCATCGCTCTCCGAAGCCGTGTTCGCCCTGCAGAAGGATCATCGGCGCGAGCGCCATTGGATGATTGCCCTGCTGGCGCTGGTTATCCTGGTTCCACTTGCAATCTTTGCTTATTACAAGCTTGCTCGGCCCGCGCCGTCGCGATTCACGTCCACGCAGATTGATAAACTGACGGCGGCTGGAAACGTTGTCGACGCGGCGATCTCGCCCGACGGGAAATACCACGCGTTCGTGATGGATGAGGCGGGAAAACAGGGACTGTGGGTGGGACAGACTGCGATCGCGAACCGGACTCGCCTGGTACCCGCAACCAGCGCAACTTTTCGCGGCCTCTCTTTTTCCAAAGACGGAAACTACGTCTATTACGTTGCCTACGAGCCGGATGCGAAGCACGGTGCGCTGTACCGGATTCCGACTTTTGGCGGCTCAGTGCGCAAACTGAATGACGACGTTGACGGTCCGGTGAGTTTTTCACCTGATGCGAAGCGGTTTGCTTTCGTTCGTACGCACGTCGAGCAAGGCGAAGATGTGTTGCTGATTGCCAACGAAGATGGCAGCGGCGAGCAACAGGTCGCATCGATGAAATTCCCCAGTCACTTCTCGCTGCGTTCAGCGCCGGCGTGGTCGCCTGATGGCAAGTCGCTCGCCGTAGTCGCTGAGACTGCCGATGAGAATGGCTTCTTCTCTAAACTGAGCGCGATTGACATAGCCTCGAAAAACGAGAGGGCGGTATCCAGTCAGCGATGGCTGGAAATAAGTGACGTTGGTTGGTTGCCGGATGGCACTGGCTTGATTGTCAGCGGGCAGGAGGCGTCGTCGCCTTTTTATCATCTTTGGTTTATCGATCCGGCCACGCGAAAAGAAAGGAAGATCACCACCGATCTGAATGACTATTTGGCAGTTAGCCTGTCGGCGAATCCGTTGCTGTTGATGACTGTGCAGAGGCAGACGCTGACGAACATCTGGATCGAACACAAAGACAATCCGAGTCAGGCAACGCCGCTGACTTCGGGAGCGGGACGCTTTTTCGATCTTCGGTGGACCAACGACAACAAGATAATTTACGCGTCGGACGCCAGCGGCAATGCAGATATCTGGGAGATGGCCGCGGATGGATCGAACCAGACGCAGTTGACGGCAGCCGCCGGTCGTAATTACGCGCCGGTGGCTTCGGCTGATGGCAAGTACGTTGTCTTTCACTCGAACCGCAGCGGGAATTGGCAGATCTGGCGAATGGGCCGCGATGGCAGTAATCCAACGCAACTCACTAAGGGAAAAGAGGAAAGCAACTGGCCCGATATTTCTTCCGACAGTCGCTGGGTCTACTTCGAACACATCGATGGTGGCACGCCTAAGCTTTGGAAGGTTTCGATCGACGGGGGCGAGCCGACTCGAATCGCAGATACGCTGGCGCTACGGCCATCGGTAGCACCGAACGGCAAGGCGATCGCCTACTGGCAGAAGGACGATGCACCAACTGCGCCCTGGCGAATAGCGGTGGCTTCACTTGATGGTTCGCAGCCGACGAGGTTCCTGGATGTGCCGCAGAGTGAGGCGAACGGGCAGAGTGCGATTCAGTTTAGTCCCGGCGGCGATACAGTGACTTTTATCGATTTCAATAATGGAGTGTCGAAGCTCGTCTCGCAGCCAGTGGATGGCAGTGCGCCCAAGATTCTAACGAGCGTGAACAAGGATCTTTTTTATTCGTTTAATCAGGCGCCGGACGGAAGGCTGGTGATGGCGCGTGGGATTCGGACGAGTGATGCGGCGCTGATTAGTGAGCGGAAATAAGAACTTGATTGAAAGTACTGAGTGCTGAGTACTGAGTTCCGGGAAGATCTCCTGACTTCCTTCTATCGTTCTGCGATCAAAAGCAACCATTCGTTCTGTTTCGAGAACTAGAAACTAGAAACTAGAAACTTGAAACTAGAAGCTAGAAACGGCTTCCGGAACTCAGTACTCAGCACTCAGTACTTTTTTTTACCGAGAATAGTAGAACCCACCACTATCTTCCCAATGATTTAAGTCGAAACGCTTGTGCGCGCCACAGCCAAGACAGGTGCGATAGGTTTGCCCCTGCCGCGTGAACGGTCGGCTAACTTCGCGGTGCCAGCAGCCGAAAACGCTCGCCAGCAAACTCGTCAGCCATTCCAAAATTCCCAAAGACTCTCTCGGGGCGTTGTAAACAAATACTTTCTCTGCGGTAGCCATCACTAAACTCCTTGGGACGCTTAACTCAATAAATTGCATCCACTTGAGTAACGCGCAAAGAAGAGAGGAATCCAATCATTGAGGGTGAAGAATTCCAGGCGCAGATGGAATCGCACCGAAAACCACACAAATTTGGTCAATTTGCAGGTTGGGAGGGTGAATGCAGGTTGGTTAATTTGCAGGTCGGGAAGGTGGGCAAGCT
>JANNON010000730.1:0-6099 GCA_031399105.1 Blastocatellia bacterium
CGAGCAACCGACAGATCTCAGCAATGCGTTCTAAGTCTCTTTGGAGTGCGCGGACTTGTCAGCGCTTTTTTCCATTTCCGTACCAAAGAGATTCCTGTGGCGACGCAGCCAGGATCGGTAAAGGCAAAGCGCTGACAAGTCAGCGCACTCCAAAGCAAAAAGCAAAAGGGCTTTCAATCAATTCGAATTGAAAGCCCTTTAAAATTGGTCGGGACGCCGAGATTCGAACTCGGGACCTCACGCACCCCAAGCGTGCGCGCTACCAGGCTGCGCCACGTCCCGTGAAACGCGTCTTAGTATCTCCGCAAAAGTCTAATTGTCAAATCGAGGAAAAGTTCTGGCAGGTGGTCTGGAGTGGGCTATCGCGAACCTGAATTCTTTGCTTCGAGTAATGAGAGTATCTCTCGCATCTCCGTCGCGAGTTGACGTAATGCCTGGCGATCTTCTTTGGTCTTCGGCAAATCAGTTGAATAAGGAACCCCGGTGGGACGAGTCTCCGATTGCCCTTCAAGTGGCAATGCAGCCAGAGCGTTGAACCCCGCTGACTCGTCAACTTCCCCGTCGGAGGAAACTACCTTTAGCTTGCTTCCATTTCTTAAATCGTTGGCGAGTCTCTTTTTCGCCCCTGCAATCGTGTACTGGTCCTCGTAGAGCAGCTCCTTAATTTTAAGCGCGATCTCCACGTCTCGTTTGCGATAGACGCGCTGGCCGGCCCGATTTTTTTGCGGGGCGAGCATTGGAAACTCAGATTCCCAGTAGCGCAACACATGGGCTTGCACGCCGGCGAGATCGCATACCTCGCCTATCTTGAAAAAGAGTTTCTCGGGGATGGCAACAGCGGGGCGGCTCATGTTACGAAGGCCTCGGGTTTTACGTGTTCAGCTGGCGGTCGGGAATTTAGAATCGGTCGGCGAGTTTGCCAGCAACGGGAGTCGGGCGTCATGTTACAGGCGACGACTTTTGCCTGTCAATACATATATTTAGCGCCCGGCAGTTAAAACGATATCTTAAAGGTGATTGATGAGGCGCGAGGGGGATCGAACAGCAGACAGCAAACAGCGAACAGCGAAAAACGTAGTACTGAGTTCGAAGTACTGAGTTCGGACTAGTGCTGAGTACTGAGTGCTGAGTACCTGAAGAAGTAGTTTCGAGTTCTCTAGTTTCGAGTTTCTAGTTCCAGGTTTCGAAATCGATAGTTCTCCATCTGAGATCTTAAATTTCAGATCTCAGATCTCTCAGACACCACAGCCTGAAGAACCTTAACCCGGAACCTCCAACCTAGGCTCTTTGGAACTCAGTACTCAGCACTCAGTACTACTCTTTCCCTCGATTTAGCTCTTTCGCAGCGCTCAAGCTATAATGCGCACCCCTTAAACCATCCGCCGCAAAACTGGAGGATCATTCTTTCGTGACTACGTCTTCGACTGCTTCACGTCTGGCCGCACGGCTCGAGAAGATCGGTTTTTCCGATATCGTTAACGTCCGCAACCGGATCATGAAGCTGCGCGCCCAGGGCCAAAGTGTCTTTCAGTTCGAAGGCGGTGAACCCTTCATGAACACGCCCGATGTCATCAAGGAAGCGATGATCCGGGCAATCAACGAGAACAAAACCCGCTACGCCCCATCATCCGGTATTCCGGAGCTGCGAGATGCAATCGCCAATAAGCTCAGTGACAAAAACCAGATTCCCGCGGGCGAAAAGGACGTCATGGTTTTGAACGGCGGAATGCAGGGCCTGTTCGGCGCCTTTCAATCGGTAGTTGATCCCGGTGATGAGGTGCTGATCTTCTCGCCCTTTTGGACGCCAATCAAAGATCTTGTCTCTCATTGCCAGGGCAAGAACGTCCTCGTGCCTACGGATGAAGCCCGCAAGAATGGTTTTGAAGCCACGCTTGCTCGCTACACAAACGAACACACCAAAGTCATCTACTACAACACGCCGCAGAATCCGACCGGCGTGGTGTTCACTGAAGAGGAAGCTCGCGCAGTTGCGCGCTTCGCACAGGATCGTGATCTGGTCGTGATTGCCGACGAGGCCTACGAGGATCTGGTTTACGAAGGTCGCCACTTCTCTATTGCTTCGATTCCGGGAATGTTTGATCGAACGATTACCTGTTTCACGCTGTCGAAGACTTACGCGATGACTGGTTGGCGCTTAGGCTATTCAGTTGCCGCTGAGCCGTGGATGACCGGTCTAAAGAAAACCACTTTGTATTCCTCTAATGGTGTCTCGACACCCACTCAGTGGGCCGCGCTTGCAGCCTTCACGGACACATCAGATCTGCTGAAGCGGAATCTAACTGCTTACCGCGAACGACGCGATCTACTCCTTGCTGGACTTAACGAACTGGGACTGCTTTGCGAGAAACCTGCTGGTGCGTTTTATGCTTTTCCAGATGTCTCACGCATCAGCAAGGACAGCCGTGAAGCAGCCGAAGTGTTGCTGGATCGCGCCAAAGTCGCGACCGTGCCGGGCGTCGTTTTTGGTGAACAGGGCGAGGGTCATCTACGCTTTTCATTTTCTACCTCACTCGAAATGATCAACGCCGGCTTAGACTCTCTTCGCCATAACCTGTGAACAGGAAGGCTGAATGATGAAGGATGAAGGGGCTGCGAAAAATTCAGCCGCTGGCGCTCCCATGGGTAAGCGCATCACTGAGTTTGATTTCATTGCTCAACTTCGCCGCCGGGCTTTGGCAAATGGTTCTTCTCCATCATTGACTGCAGGAATCGGCGATGACGCCGCGGTCCTTCAACAACTCACCGGGCGCGACACGGTAGTCAGCACCGACCTGTTAATCGAAGGTATCGATTTCCAACAACAATCTACGGAACCAGTTTTACTGGGGCACAAGGCCCTCGCAGTCTCTCTGTCAGACATTGCGGCCATGGGTGCGCGGCCACGTTGGGCACTGACTTCGCTCGGTTTGCCGGAAGACATTTGGGAATCTAATTTTGGTGCTGAGTTCTACGATGGCTTGTTCAAATTAGCAGACCGATACGCTATCAAGCTGATTGGCGGCGACATCTCACGCACTCCGCAGCAGATCGTCATCGATTCAATTGCGATCGGTGAGTGCGCAACGGGCAAAGCGGTACTTCGCAGCGGAGCAAAACCTGGAGATCGACTTTTCGTAACTGGCGCGCTCGGTGGCTCTGCGGCTGGTTTGAGACTAATCGAGCGTGGCGCTCGTCATAAGTCATCCGATAATGACGAGGATTCAAACGTCGTCCAGGAACTTCTACTTCGTCATCTTAAACCTGAGCCACGAGTAGGTTGGGGGTTGGTGCTTGGTGAAGAGCAACTTGCAAGTGCGATGATCGACATTAGCGACGGCCTCTCGTCCGATCTGCATCACCTTTGTGAGGAGAGCAACGTGGGTGCGATCCTGCGTTCCGGCGACATTCCAGTGGACACGCGCGTGGTAGAGATTTGCGGCAGACGACGACTGGATCCGCTCATGCTTGCCTTGCATGGCGGCGAGGACTTTGAACTTCTGTTTGCGGTGTCTGTTGAAAAAGTCTCGAAGTTGCCACGAAAAGTCGATGGTGTGACGCTCACCGAGATTGGTCAGGTCACCAGCGCAGAAGAGGGCGTGCGAATTTCCGAAGGCTCTCGCGTTTGGGATCTTTTGCCGGAAGGATGGAAACACTTTGAATAAGGATAAAGTCGGAAGGATGAAAGCAGGATTTCGGTACCAGCATCTGACATCTAACCTTTAACATCTGGTTCAGCATCTGACATCTATTTGCAGACTTCTGCTAGACTGCACGCAATGCGCGCCGCTTGAAAGAAAGGCGCGCATGTTTTGCTAAGGACCATGCTACGAATTCATAACACCCTCTCCGGAAAACTGGAAGAATTTCGCCCGATGAATGAAGGCGAAGTTCGTTTCTACTATTGTGGCCCGACCGTCTGGGACTATGGCCACATCGGAAACTTTCGCTCGGCTGTTGCAGCTGATATCGTGCGCCGTTATCTGCAGTTCAAGGGTTACAAAGTCACTCACGTCATGAACATCACAGACGTTGAGGACCGCATCATCGCCAAGTCGCAGGAAGCGGGCTTGAGCATCGACGACTACACCGCAAAATATATCGACGCACTTTGGGAAGACTTCGACGCGCTCGGATGTGCGAGACCAACTGTGGTGCCGCGCGCAACGAGACACATTCCCGAGATGGTCGATCTGATCGAGAAACTGCTGGAGACGAACCACGCATATCGTTCCGACGGTTCCATCTATTACCGGATCAGTTCGTTTCCGGAATACGGCAAACTCTCGAAGATAAATTTTTCTGGAAACATCGCGGGTGCAAGCGAACGAATTGACACCGACAAATATGAGAAGGAAGACGCGCGTGATTTTGCCTTATGGAAAGAATCAAGTAGCCCAACTGAACCAGCCTGGGATTCTGCCATTGGTCGCGGTCGTCCGGGTTGGCATATCGAATGTTCAGCGATGTCGATGAAGTATCTTGGCGAGACTTTCGATCTGCACGCCGGCGGCATCGATCTCGTATTTCCGCATCACGAAAACGAGATCGCGCAGAGTGAAGGAGCGACTGGAAAAGAGTTTGTTCGCTATTGGCTGCACTTCGAACATTTGAAGGTCGAAGGCGAAACGATGTCCAAGTCGAAGGGCAACTATTACACCTTTCGTGATATCGCGGCCAAGGGTTACTCGCCGGCAGCGATTCGTTACTTCCTCTTGAGCGTTCCTTACAACAAGCAGATCAATTTCACTTTCGATGCTTTGACTGGCGCCGAGAAGACGGTCAGCAGTCTTCAGGACTTTCGCGCGCGGCTAAGCGAAGCCAAGCCCGAGCCGGGAAGCAATGACGCGATTCGAGAAGCGACTGAAAAAGCTTTGAGAGATTTCGAAGCCGGCATGGATGACGACCTGAACACCTCCGTGGCGCTCGCCGTGATTCATAACCTCTCGCGAATCGTGAACACAGCGCTGGCGCGTAAACAGTTGCGCGAAGACAACCAGCGAGAGCTGCTTGAATTGATCGAACGATTTGATAGCGTGCTTAACATCTTTGGGACCAACAAACGCGAGATGCTCGACAGTGAAGTACAGGCGCTGATCGATGAACGCCAGGAGGCGCGTCGTCGCAGGGATTTTCCGCGGAGTGATGAGATTCGAGATGAGCTTGCCGGCCGCGGGATCGTTCTGGAAGACACGAAAGATGGCGTGCGTTGGAAACGAAAATAAAGCTATCCACAGATTTCACAGATTTCACAGATTGGCTGTGGGCGGTTAACTAGTACCTAGTCCAGGCACTCGCAATTCATCAGTCGAAAGCGTTCTACATTTAGAACATGTAAGCCCTGTCTTCAATGTCACTCTTCTAAATTCGCGGCTGAATCTGTGTCATCTATGTAATCTGTGGACAGTCTTCTCCTAACCAATCTTGAAACCAAAAAACCACGACGGCCCGCCAACTGGTGAGTACAAGATCTGGCAAGTAATCGCCGCGTCCGCAGTCGGCACCATGATCGAATGGTACGACTTCTATATCTTCGGCAGTCTCGCGCTGGTCCTCTCGCCACTCTTCTTTCCACAAGGCAACGACACACTCGCCCTGATCGCTTATCTCTCCACTTTTGCCGTCGGCTTTGTCGTGCGTCCGTTTGGCGCACTCTTCTTTGGACGAATCGGGGACCTCGTCGGACGCAAGTACGCCTTTCTCGTAACGCTGCTAATCATGGGAGGCGCGACGGCACTGATCGGTCTGCTGCCAACCTACGCAACCATCGGCATAGTAGCGCCGATTATTTTGCTGCTAATCAGAATCCTGCAGGGTCTTGCCCTCGGCGGCGAGTATGGCGGCGCGGCAGTTTATGTCGCCGAACACGTGCCTGATGAGAAGCGCGGTTTTTATACCAGCTTCATTCAAATCACCGCCACGCTGGGGTTGTTCCTTTCGCTCGTCGTGATTCTGATCGTGCAGAACGCGATGAGTAAGGAGGCGTTCGAAAGCTGGGGCTGGCGGCTGCCATTCCTGATCTCCATTTTTCTCGTCGGCATCTCGCTTTACATCAGACTGCGCATGAAAGAGTCGCCTATCTTTCAACAGTTGAAGAGCGCG
>JANNON010000731.1:0-2384 GCA_031399105.1 Blastocatellia bacterium
CCCTTGGACCTCAAGCCCCACGACCTTCGGCGCACGTACGCAACTATTGAACTCGAGAAAAACCCGCTTGGTTATCGCAAGCTTTTAAAGCAACTTGGTCATACATATCCAAGTTCGATTGCTCCCTACCTGGTGGCCACGGATGACGATGTAGAAGAAGCACAATCAGATATTCTCGATATCTTTCTAGATCCGAACATTAACAAACAGGGGGTGAGTGCATGCCAATAAAATGGAAGTTGCGCGAATGGTTAAGAAGGGAGCGCGATCAAACGCGGCCAACTGACATCAGTAGAATGATCTACAAACGCACCGGATACAAAATCTCGGTTCAGGCCATTGCCGAACTTTTGAACAATCCCAAAATGCTTCGTTTGGAAACTATGGAAGCAATTTGCTGCAGTTTTGATTGCAAGATCAATGACTTCCTGGAAGTAATACCGAGCCCGTACGCCGGGTTGGTTCGAGAGGCTGAAAGTCGCCAGTTTGATACTTCAGCCTTTACAGATGGCATCGCGCCTGCCAGCGAGACATCGTCGTCTGTCGGACTCACGAACTGGGCCGAATTTTACCCAGACGCGCGATCGTTCTCGTCAAACCAAACATCTACGAAGTGAGAAGATCCAAGGTTGGCCCCTCACATTTCTGGTCTAGTCCTTATCCTTCGCTGTGTCTAAAGAAACATGAGTAATGTGCGTTCCATACTTTGCGAGGTTTGTGGCTTCCCTCGCCGCACGCAACATTGGTTCGATGTCTGCCCTGGATGTCTTCCCAAGTTGTCGAAGAAAAAATGTGCCCGTTGCTCCGGGCTCTTTTATCGATTTGCTCCTAACTCCGACAAATGCCGTCCGTGCGATAGGAAATCCTCTCAGGAAAAAGTAATTTGCCAGGACTGTGGCGCCGACGACTTGCCGACTGACTCTGAAGGTAAGCGTTGCCGTGCCTGTAACCATAAGCGCGCGCGCAGCAAATATCGACATGCTTTACCGAAAAACGTTGCCTGCGTCGAATGCGGATTATTGAGACCGTCGTGCAAGGCATCGGAGATGATTTGTGCACGTTGCGATAAAAAACGAAGATGTGGTGGGGTGACCTGCTCAGTAGCCGACTGCAATAATCTAATATGCACCACGCGGTGGCTACTCTGCGAGCGCCACAATCTGGCACGCCGACGAAAAGACTGGGGAAGTTGCACGATCAAGGATTGCAATAATGTGGTTCACAACAAGGGGTGGCTGCTCTGCGAGAGCCACAATCTGGCACGCCTACGGAACGACTGCGGCCTTAATTGTACTTTCAAGGACTGCGATAATCTGGTTCACAACAAGAAGTCGCTGCTTTGCAGGCGTCACTATGTTGATCAACTGATGCCGGATTGGTTACGCAAGTACGTTGACACTTACTCCTCACCTTTCTCGCAAAACAAGCGCTATTTCTTGAAGCTTGCTTCAACGATCAACTGGGCAGACGTTGACAATGGCATCAGGATTGTTGGGCAGGTAGATATGGGTCGCCTCCGCGCGTTCGGCGAGTTCCTTAAGGTTCAAGAACTACCAGACAAGTTGACCTGGCAAGTCATTGAAGAAACTCGGGCACGGTTCACTAGGAAGGAATGGAATGGTTGTTTTATTCGCTCGTGTCTATTTGAACTGGGACATCTTCTGGCCGCAAGTGGGTTAATGCAGGATTGGAATTCGTACCGGATAGAGCGGTGCTTGCTCAAGTCTTTGAACTCGGTTCCGGAGGTCTTTCGTGACCATGTGTCTAGCTTTCAGGGGTGGACGCAAAGGGGGATGCCAAACTCTCACCTAGAACTCCCTATTGAATCACTTGAGCTTCTTTCAAACACGCCTGCAAGTGCGTATTCCGGCGCATCATGAGCACCCATTCCGGTTCAACGTGAGCACTCATTCCGGTTCAACGTGAGCACCGATTCCGGTGCATCGTGAGCACCCCAAAGCGCCTGCTGCTGGAGTAATTCCACAGGCGGCAGACATCATGGCTTCCACCAACTTTACGGGAGGAAACCACCATAGATGTCAGCCCCAAGGGTCTCCATGCATCTGGTCAAAGAAGTCTTGCGCTTAACGGCTGCCGGCTTAAGTCAGCGGCAGATTGCCGGCAGTCTCCATTTGAGTAATGGCGTAGTCGCCAAATATCAGGCGGCCGCCCAGCGTGCGGGTCTCAGGTGGCCGCTGCCTGAAGCTCTCGACGAGGCCGCTTTAGCAAACCGGCTCTGGTCAAAGACAAACGACAGCGTCGTCTCCGAGCGCAGCCTCACCGCTCCCCGTGGCGCTGGAGAAGAGACCATACTGCCCGTATGTCGTGATGTTGTTCTGGTAGTCGAAGTTGGTCGCTGCGGGCGAATTGCCAATGGCGAGGAA
>JANNON010000052.1:0-4159 GCA_031399105.1 Blastocatellia bacterium
GGTCGTGAGCCGGAGCAGCTCGGATGGCGCTACTGGTCGGACGAGATCAGAGATTGCGGATTCGATACTGCTTGTCTTCATACGCGCCGACTCGGTGTTAGCGCGGCGTTCTTCTTCTCAGATGAGTTTCAACACAAAGGAAGTTTTGTGTACCGGCTCTATCGAGCAGGCCTTGGCCGACGCCTTTCGTTTGCTGAGTTTAATTCAGCGAGTGGCAGAATAGTCGAAGGCGAGAACCGCGAAGCAAGCAAGGCCGCATTTACCGGCGAATTCGTTACGCAGCCGGAGTTTATCTCGCGTTATCAGAATGCGTTGACGGCTGACCAGTTTGTCGGCTCGCTGATCGACGTGGTCCGAGAGACTTCGGGAGTGGATCTCGTGAACGACCGCGGCCCACTGCTCGACTCATACAATCAGGGCGGCGATCGCAACGAGAGTCGCAGTCGAGCACTGCGGCGAGCAAGCGAGAACATCGCCTTTGTCCAGGCAGAATTTAATCGCGCGTTTGTGCTGATGCAGTATTTCGGCTATCTGCGTCGAGACGCCGATGCGAGTGGTTATGATTTCTGGCTTGATGTGCTGACGAACCGCGAGCCGAACGACTATCGAGGCATGGTCTGCGCGTTTGTCACATCGGCTGAGTATCAGCGGAGATTCTCGACAGCAGTTACGCGCGGCAATGCAGATTGCGTTCGGTAGGAACCAGATTCGCTGAGAGCCGACAGCATTCGCTCAGTTTAAAGCGGCTCGCCGCCTTCCTTGCGGTAAGCCTGCGGCTTACCGGTATGTCTCTTTCATTACGAGGCTACCCCTTCAACTTATTCCAGGACCTAGCCTTGCAAAATAGAGCCCTCCGGTAAGGCGGAGCCTTACCGCAAGGAAGGCGGCAAAGCCGCGAAGAATTACCCGATTGTTTTCCGCTGATTTTTCTGCAATTCTGTTTCGGCCAGTCTCGAAGTCTCTGCTGGGATCTCCACAAACATGAAACGCTGTCCGCACTGCCAGTTCATTCACCTCGATCAGGATGAGTTCTGCGAGTTTGACGGCGCGCTTCTGCAAGTCGTCGATGATGCAGAGTTGACCGAAGCCGCTCCCATTCCCAACAACAAACAGCGTTCGATCGGCCGCGGCAAAAAGAGACTGGCGATCGTGGTGGCCGCAGCCGCCGCGCTCAGCGCCACACTTACCATCGGTTATCTCGGATTGTCCGGTCGCTTCTCGCGCAACCGCGAAACCAACACACCGGCCGTGGCTAGTCAGACAGTCCCCCAACCAGTGATCGCAAGTGTGACTACAGCTCCTACGCCAGACGTCTCACCTTCGCCAGCACCCGAAGCAGATTCGGCTGCAAGCGTGAGGGCTCCTTCGCCACCGCGAACTGAGGTAGCTCGCGGTGTGGTAAGTCGCAATCCCGTTTCAACTGGAAACGAAAACAACGCGGGTACCGCGGTCGTTCGCATCCGTCTAATGAATGGTGCAACCGTGGAGGCTGATGAGGTGTGGCGAACCAAGGAAGGTGTTTGGTATCGTCGCAACGGAATGGTGACTCTCCTAAAACGCGATCGCGTGAAAGCGATCGAAAGAAGTTCCTCTCCAAAATAGACTCGCCGGCGATTCCTTCATCACTTTCTGATCCACTAAATCAGCTTGCCTGATCTCTGGTATTAACCACGATCCACGTTTGTCCGCAGAAGACTCGCCAAAATGGATTGTTGTGCTGCAAGATCATGCCCGCTCACATTAGGTGGTTGGTTGATCCTCACAAATGAGAACAGATGCGCCAGCGACCACAGAGGCAATCGAAATAATGATCTACACCGTTCGAGGCGAGCGAGTGATGCTGGATCGTGACCTCGCGCGACTGTATGGCGTCCACAAAGAGCTTTAATCAAGCAGTTAAACGTAATGCGAGCCGGTTCCCGCCAGATTTTAGGTTTCAATTAAGCGAGGAAGAGACTCGAGTGTGGTCGGAGTCCTATCGTTTAAGGTCACAAATTGTGACCTTAAAGCGTGGCACCCATTTTAAGTATCGACCTTACGCCTTCACCGAGCATGGCATCTTAATGCTCTCAAGTGTGCTCAATAGCGACAGAGCCATCGGAACTAACTTTGAGATTATGCGGACATTTGTTCGGCAACGACGCGTCATTGCGCAGAATGTAGAACTATCCCCAAGACTCCTCAATCTGGAAAAGAAGTGCGAGCAAAGATTCAAGATTGTATTCGACGTACTTCGTCAACTTACAAACCCGGTTGGGCCTCCTTTGAAAAAGATCGGTTTCCGACCGCAGCGATTGAAAAAGTAGATCGGCGGTCACTTATACTCGATGCACTTCTCACCACATCAAAGAAAGGAACCTCACCATGAGCGAAATCAAACTCAACCTCATCGATTCTCAAACAGTCCTCAGTGGCATCACGCACGGTTCAATTGCGGATTATGCCGTGGCCGCGCTGTCAGCAGAGCCGGAAACGATCTCCGAACTTGACGCAGCGCTTGCCCGATACATAAATCCGGCGCCCCATGGGAATCAATTTCAAAGCTTCATTAAAAGTTCGATTGTTGATTCCCAACCGTGGGACGCAGGCATCGTGATCATCGATCTTGCGGCTCGCATCGTGGCTGCGGAATCCATCTACTCGCAACCCGGACCACGCGGACAAGTCGATTATCACAACGGCACACACGCTACTGACTTGTGCGTGCTCTACCGGCTGCCCGATGACTGGCGTTTCGTTTATTCAATCGAAGAGTATCGGGCCATCCGCACCACTTGCTTGTTAAGGCGCGCGGCCAAACCGGCTTTTGACGCACGCCCGATTCTCTTTGGTAGACCCTTGATGGAGTTCATCTCGTCGGCAGTGACTGAGCTTCACCGGGATACGCTCAATCGTAAAGTTTGGTCGACCTTAACCAACTGCAAAAACCGGGATTTGGCTTACTCAGAGTCGACCCCGGAGAAGGAAGCCGAACAGAAACTCATCTGGACTCAGATCGCGGAGATCCACTCGCGTTGGTTGCTGACGCCTCGTAATGATCTGCGAAACGCGTGTCCGAGAGAGGTGCTCTTTGCCGCTCAAGACTTCATCAGCTTCGATCTACACACGCGAGAACTGCAATGGAGTCTTCAAGGGGAGGGTCCGCCGTGCTTATCAAAAGATTCCTTTGCGTATCGCACTGCCGGCTTTGGCGTCCATGAGTGGGTCGTCTATTACGATCTAATTCGTGAGTTGATCACTACTGCGCTGCAAGTTGAAGCCGCAACGCCTGCAAACCCTGAACTGGCAGCGCAACTCGAACTACGAGCAGGAGCTTGGCTTGAGGAGCCTCAGGCGGATTACGGCGGTAGCATTCCCGCCATCATCGTCGAAAATGAGCGCAAGCGTCTGCCACTTGCGATGCACCCGCGCGAGATGATTGTGGACGAGGATTGCCCGGTGTGCCAGATGATGGCCGACGAAAGCGCGATGGGTGGCGGACCTGGCTTCTGGCACCTTGATGGTTCACACATGGATGATGATTTCGTGTTCTCTCCTTTCAGCACCCGAGAAGAATGGGAAACACATCGGCGCGATTGGGAAAAGTTCACTGCGGAATTTGATCGGCGTTGGGAAAGCCGCCAGGAGCAGATTGCGCGTGGCGAGCCGCTCAACTTTGACCTTATGTTGGATCCGGATTCGTTCGTAGAGGAAGATCGGGAAAGTTCGGGAAACGAGCCCCCGTTCATGTGAGCGCTGCGAAGTAAATAGCCGCGGATTAGCACGGATAACGCGGATCAGGATTGTGGGATTCCATCACATTCATTTCCCACCCCGATCGGTCTCAATCCGCGTTAGTCCGCGGCTAGCACTCAGCATTCATCACTGCTCATTGATTCTTATTGCGGTTTCCGTTTCCGTTGTTGCTGTTGTTGGAATTTCGATTGTCGTTCACGGATCTGACGCCGCTGGTATTTGCGTTGCCATTGTCGTTAGTAACCACACCCGTATTTGAAGGTACGGAATTGGCATTCGTGTTCGCCGGCATATTCACATTCGTTTCAACGGCGCCCTGGCGGGCTGGACTTCCGGCCGCATTGGCATTGGTGTTCGCGTTGTTCCGGTTAGTGTCGGCGCCGCCCCCAGCGGCAAAAGTGGTTTCGGGGGCGATCACAAAAGC
>JANNON010000735.1:0-2336 GCA_031399105.1 Blastocatellia bacterium
CCGCGAGTCGAGCCTCAAAAGTTGCTGTTACACGGGAATTCCACGCTAAAAACATAATTAAGACCGATCTTGTCGATCCGTTAAGAACTGAAGTTGACACTCTCTACGAACTCACCATTGATGAAGGGGCTCATCCAAATCTTGGTTCATTCATCTCAAGTGCAAGTCAGCGCAATGAGCCTGGTTTCATGGCTTTGGAACATCTATACTTGAATGTTCCGGCAATAGAAAGCTGCACTCGTCACTGCATTACCACCGGTGAAAACTGTTTAGAGTTATTCCGCGAAGTCTTTGACGACTGGATTTGGTAATTCATTTTTCCTGGCCTAAACTCAATACCGATCAGTTAAGGCGTTTCCGCCTTGATCTGCGGAGCACATGAACTGTGTCTTGCGGGTGATTTTTTAGAACCTTGTGCTTGCAGCTATCAACGATTGGAAAGGCGCTCATCTTCCGCTTGATTCCACGATGATTCGCTCGACTACGGCGAGGTGGAAGTATCTCCTCTAAAATTTGAGAGATAATTTGCTCGAACAATTCAGACCATCGTCGCCGGGGGAAAAATTCCGAAACTCGGAACGGCTCTTTTAATTACTCGTACAGAATGAAGGAATGAAAGTCGGTCAGGATCTAGATCGGCTTGTTCAGCGGCTTCGTGCATGAGTGCTCGTATCGAGAAGTACGACAACAAAAGCCCGTAAAATTCCTGTTTAACTAAATCTGGTGTCTTGCTTCTCAGAACGACCCGAGCACCTCTGAGGTGTGTCTTTAGTTCATTCAAAGCCGTTTCAACTTCCCAACGTTCGTGATACAAGGCTGCTAGTTCGTTAGCTGGAGCTGATTCGCAATCAAGAATTGTGGTTATCAACCGAATTCGCTCTTCTGTGAAGCCCTTGAGCCTGTACTCGATGACTCGGATTGGGATGCCTGGTTTGCCGCGTAATCGATCTTTTGGTGACTCGTACAACGTACTGAGATAGGAGCCATCTGGTAAGCGCTTCTCGACCGCGAAAACTAACCACATCTTGGATCTCCATAAAAGATCGGCACCAGTGTCGGCAGCCATCTTCCATAGTGGATAACCAAGGAAGTATCTATCGGCTAGGCAAAGCATTCCACGCGAAAGTTGGTTGACCAAATGTTTTGCCAATTCCAATTCACTCGATTCCTTGAAACCTGCGCACTTGATTCCGAACATGGCCTTAGTCCCAGTCTCTATCAGGGTTACAAAACGAAGCTTGGGAAACGCGGACTGCCCTCGATTGCTATTCCCACGGCCGAACGTCGCTTCGTTCTCCAAAGTGTCAGCGACATCAACGGTGCTTCCATCTAAACTCACCAATCGCCAATTTTTGTACCAAGCGCCCTTAGTGGCAGGCGTTGCAAGCGGTCGTACAAACTCCTGGTACAAAAGTTCGAAAGGCTCATATCCGAGTCTTTGCCTCGCTTGTGTAATTCCTGACGTACAGAGCAGTTTGACCGATCCCCTAAAGCCGCGGACATGCCGTAGACCTTCCAGTAGCCATCGCAAAACCTCGCGATATCCAGCAGTCATCAGCATAGTCATCGATAATACATAATAGACAACAACGTGGTTAGGTAGATTTCGTTCCCGTTTGCTTGCGCGTCCGGCTTCTCTCAAGATGCGCTTCACATCCTTGATTGGGTATGTTTTCGTGAAGCCCCCAACCGAAACATAATCACCTAAATTAGCCGAATCACTACTGCTCATGCCTGTTCCTCCGACGCCAACGGTATTAAGGCTACAGCAACTCTGCCACCGAATATAGAGTCAAACCGGACATGCCTGTAGACGCAGCGCTCGACAACCAGGCAAAACGATCGCCAGTACTTTTTCTTAGAGAAAGTTGAAATCTCGTTAACTGAGCGGTATTGCGTTTAAGCCAGAAGGAGTTGGCTGAGAGCCAGGAGTTTCGCAAGTTTGTTCGTGAGCTTGTTACGACGTCCGAGAACCATCTGAACATGATGGAGCGGTGTCTTCTTCTTCAACATTTTTTGGATGATCTGTTGGCCTTCGGGCCAGTTTCTAGAATCATGCGAAAAGACAACGACATTTTGGAGATCGTCATCGTTGGTCTCGGCAAAATATTGATTCGAAAGAACGGCTCAGAAGCTATGTCTTCCGAAAGGTTTCGTGACGAGATACTTGGGGCGCATAGCGGCGGAGCGCGTCGACGTTGCGGTCGCCCGTCAGGATGCAGTCTTCGAGAAGATCCGGCTTCGCAACATGTCTGTATCCAAGCACGTGATGCGGAATAAGACATTCGAAGCTGACGACTTGCGTAACGTAGTTGGCCCGGCAGGCGCGAGCAGAC
>JANNON010000786.1:0-2297 GCA_031399105.1 Blastocatellia bacterium
GCGAGGGCCAGACGGGCCGGCGGTCTCACAACGCATTCGATCTCGGCGGGCCTGGATTATCCTTCGATCGGGCCCGAGCACGCATTTCTTCATGACCTTGGTCGAGTAACGTATGTATCCGCTTCTGACGAAGAAGCACTGAAGGCTTTTAAGATCCTGGCAGAGCTCGAGGGGATCATCCCGGCACTCGAATCCGCTCACGCCATAGCTCAGTCACTGAAGGAAGCTCGTGCCAATCCAGATCAAGCCCTGGTCGTAAATCTTTCCGGACGCGGCGACAAGGACGTCTCGCCAATCAAGAATCAAAGATGACCAGCCTATGAGCCGCATCGCCAAAGGATTTGAAGCCTTGAAGAGAGCAGGGAAGACCGGCTTCATTCCTTTCATCACAGCCGGCGATCCAGATCTCAAAACAACGGAGGAGTTATTAGTCGCTTTGGCAGCGATGGGCGCCTTTGCTATCGAATTGGGTGTGCCGTTCAGCGATCCAATGGCCGACGGACCAGTAATTCAGCGGGCCTCCGAACGCGCGTTACGTCATGGCTTTACCCTTCAAGACATATTCGAAACCGCGTCCGGCGCGCGAAAGCGCATGGATGTCCCGGTGGTGCTTTTCACTTACTTCAATCCATTGCTTCAGTACGGACTCGAGAAGGCCTGCAAGGAAGCTCAGCTTGCTGGAGTTGATGGAATACTTGTGACTGATCTGAGTCCTGAAGAAGCCGGCCCGTTTTCGGAGTTCGCGCGTCGAAGTGAGTTGGATTTGATTTTTCTGGTGGCGCCAACGTCGACTGACGAACGGTTACGGATGATCGATGAGCGTGCCAGTGGTTTTATTTACGCAGTATCGCGTGCTGGTGTCACCGGGCAACAGCAGAGTTTGAGCGCCGAAGCCGAGGAATTGGTGCGCAGGGTGAGACAGGTTTCCTCGCTGCCGGTGGCGGTTGGATTTGGAATCTCAAACGCCGAGCAGGTTTCGGAAACTGCTCGCTTTGCCGATGCTGTTGTGGTGGGCTCCGCAATCGTTGCCGAGATTGAGCAGGTTGGAAGTTCTCCGAACATAGTCTCGCACGTTCGCGATTTCGCGGGGCGATTGATGAAAGGTTTGGCTCAGGATGGCAAGCAATAACTCTGGCAAGCATTCGGTGAGACGTGGGTTTGCAGCTTGCTTGTGAGTTTGCTCGGGTCGGCTCCATAATCCTTGCCAAGAGGGAAAACGCATCCTGGCTCGCTTGGATATTAATCGATCGGACGCGAAATCTATCATTTGAGAAAATTTGAGAAAAAACATTTCGCGTTTTCAACGAACAAGTTTTGAACATTTGCGAATGCTCATGCAGATTTGGAAGAGCGTGTAGTTGAACTGGAAAAACCGCGCATCACTTGACCGATGATCTCAGGACTACAACCCGGCTCGATAGTAATGGTTGTGCTTCACAGCCCTCGCGAAAAATGCTGGGGGCTGCTCGACGAGATCAGCGCCGCTGGAGTATTCTTGCGCGGTCTTGACTTAAATGCCTTTGACGATTGGGTGCGCTCAGTTACTCATAACGAGCCTTCTACCGGTTTTAGCGATCTCTTCTTTCCAATCTGGCGAGTTGAACGAGTCGCACGTGACGAAGCATCGGGGAGTGTCCCGTCGCTTCACGAACAAGTCGAGCAACGCACCGGACGTTCAGTAGCAGAACTTTTGCAGCAGGATTTTGATCCATTTTGAACGGCTGGTAGTTCTTGCGCGCAGCCTCACCAACCACTGGCGCAGAGAGGGCTGCCGTTGCGCGCACATGTGGTGCTTTAATCTCAACCCTCAGGTAAATTAGATTGTTGTTGCAAGTGTGAAACACTGTTCCATTCTCGCGTTTCTTGTGTTATGCTCGCCGCCTTGTGGGGACGGGCGACAGGCTAACGTTGAGAAAAGGAGCGGAAGAAAGCGATGTATGTGATGGCTGATGACCGAATTAGTTTAGATCGCGGCAAAGCGGTTGAAGCGGCGCTCTTGAATATTGAAAAGAAGTTTGGCAAGGGCTCCATTATGCGACTCGGCGAGCGAGAAGTTTCCGACATCCCGGCGATTTCTACTACGTCTCTGAGTCTGGATATCGCAATCGGCGTCGGCGGCGTTCCCCGCGGCCGCACAACAAAGTGGCCTATACCTCAAGGCCGCGATGATGAAGGTCCAGGACCAGTTTAGTGTGACCGTAAAGTCTTCGCCGCCAACAGGCCGGCTATACGGGTATACTACAGGTCCCGACCTACGTGACTGGCTGATCAAGGCCGGTATCGACTGTCACCACACG
>JANNON010000799.1:0-2337 GCA_031399105.1 Blastocatellia bacterium
ATCTGCTCAAAGATGTCGTCCATCTCGGCGGGGCTGCGTGGAAAGAAGGCCTTGCCGCCAGAAACGTTCGAAAGCTCGTCGAGAGTGCCCTGACCTTCCATGCCAAGTGAGCTGCCGGCATCGTTGCCGCTCAAGATTCCCACCGCGTACAAAACAACGTCTGATTCTTTCAACAGTCGTCGGACTTCATTAAAAGTGTAACGAGAATTGTTGTCCTGTCCGTCGCTAATCAAAAGCAGCGCGCGCTTTGGATGCGAGCCGCGTTGGACCTTCTCAACGCCGAGATAGCAGGCGTCGTAAAGTGCCGTATTGTTTTTCGTTTGCACGAAGGTGAGCTTATCCAGGACTGCGTCGCCATCACGAGTCTTGTCCAGCAACAGTTGCGCGCGCGAGTTAAAGGCAATCAGGAAATACTCGTCTGAGTTGTGGCTGGTTTGAATAAAGTTGGCCAGCGCATCGCGTGCTCGCTTGATCTTGTCCCCACTCATCGAACCGGAAACATCAAAGATCACTCCTACTGAGACCGGAGCATCGTCGTCACTGAAGAACGTTATTTCCTGCGGCTGTTTGTCATCAAGGATCGAAAACGCATTCTTGCTCAACCCTGACACGTAGCGGCCGTAGGTGTCGGTTACCGTGACGGTCAGCGTAATTAGATCTGTGTTGGTGATCACGGGTCCGGTTTGCTCTTTACCGGGAACCTGCTTTTGGGTGTCGCCGATTACTGGTTTCGTGCTGGTAGGATTCTGAGGAGGTTGACCCTCGGCATCTTCAGATGAGCCGATTACCACAAACAGGACAGCGAAAGAGACGAGCGCGATCTTAAGAGCGTGTTTTGTGGACAAATGCATGAAATCCCCGCTTCTCGCAAACGATTGAATTGTAGGCACTATCAAGAGAAGGACTGCCAACACAGATGCCAGAGGGAGAACGAGTGATGCCCGAGCGGCTAAAACTTTTTGCCTATCGGGTCAGCGAACGCGGGAGACGGAACGTCTGGTTTCTCAATCAGTCTGTATCGGACTGTAAGCATTCTAGGACAGGCTAATCGAGTCTGCAAGAATATGTGTGATGGATCTTCCAGCTATCGCAACTTCCAGGTCGGGCGGGCGTGTACGAAGTGCTGTCGGTCGCTTCCCGGCGCCCGAGGAACTGCGTGCTATACTTTTGGCTCTGCTCGACTAACTGGCTAAACATGGCTGAATTCATTTGTAGATTGGGAACTCCGGCGGGAGAAGTTGTGACGCGAACTGTCGAAGCGGCAGGAGTCGTTGAGGTTCGCGCACGTCTGGAACGCGAAGGCTTTAAGGTCTTCAACGTAACGCCCCCGAGGACGACCGGCGTCACGAAACTTACCAAACTCGGTGGACGCGGTGCGCACGCGCGCGTCAAGGCCAACGATTTTCTCCTATTCAATCAGCAGCTCGCGGCGTTGTCTCGCGCGGGCATCGCAATGTTGCAGGCCATCTCGATGCTGCGAAAGCGCGCCTCCTCAGCCCGTCTGCGGGCGGTGCTCGGCGATGTCGAGGAACAGATTCGAGGCGGATCGGCATTGTCGGAAGCGTTTGCGGCGCAGGGCAGCATTTTCCCAAGGATCTATACCGCGTCGATCTTAGCAGGCGAACGGTCCGGAGCCCTGGACGAAGTTCTCAATCGTTACGTCACTTACATGCGCCGCAATGTTGCGCTGCGCCGAAAGATTCGGGGAGCACTCGCCTATCCGCTCTTTCTGCTGTTTGCATCAGGGTGCATGGTCACTTTTCTTACCATTTACGTGGTCCCCCGAATGTCGGACCTCTTTTCCGGTTTTGGAAACGAACTTCCCACTGTCACTCAAATTGTTGTCGGACTTTCTCGTTGGCTTTCCGCCAATGTCATCTGGTTTGGCCCGCTGGTTATTGGCGGCGTGATTCTCTTTGTCTTGTGGTCGCGCACACCGCAAGGGCGCTTGAAACTTGATCAATTTATTTTGAAGATCCCGCTGGCTGGAAACGTAGTGATCCAGTTGTCGGTGGCCCAGGCCACACGTTCACTCGCCACGCTGCTGGCCGGAGGCATCACGTTGGTCGAGTCTTGGGAGATCGCCGCAGAGTCGATTACGAATCGTGAGCTGCGGCGTCGTAGCTCATCAATTCTGCCGATGATTCGCGAAGGCCGCACGTTCACTGACAGCCTGGAGGCTGCTGACTGGGTGCCGGCGCTGGCCATCGACATGATCGGAATTGGTGAACGTTCGGGCAGTTTACGCGAGATGCTCGACGAGGTTGCAGTGTTCTATGACGCCGAATCCGAGGTGCGACTTGAGCAGTTGACGACCACGCTTGAGCCTGCGATTCT
>JANNON010000565.1:0-10508 GCA_031399105.1 Blastocatellia bacterium
CCCCACCCGCTACCGCGAGGTGGTACTGACTTCATGACACCTGATCGAATCGCGAACGAGCAAACTGCCTGCGTACCTCGGTCACGGATAGGGATGCAGTTCGAGGTCTGTAAATGATGCGGCGCAAAGGTCATGAGGTCAGTACCACCTCGCGGTAGCGGGTGGGGTGTTGTGTTGAATGGAGCATATAACCCAGAAGAACCCGTTGGGTGCGCCCCCCCCGCAACCGCGAGGTGGTATTGACTTAATGACACCATATCGAATCGCGAACGAGCAAACTGCATGCGTACCTCGGTCACGGCTTGCGTTGGAGAGATAGTCCGAACATAATAGGCCAGTCAAATTTAGGTTGGTTGTGTAAGCGAGCCCGACGCTCGCTTTTGCATTTGGAGAATATGTATTTTGACGTGCAAAAGATTCGTCGGTTGTTTCCCTTCATTTAGTCGAACACTCCTTCCCACTGTTCTAATCCTTCTCTCAACGGTATTTGTGTGCGCGCAAGAGACCACGCCGCCAGTGGCACCGCCACCCGCTCCAAGTAGTACACCCGCGTCACCCAGTAGCAGTCCAGCGAATACTCCCGCAAGCGCTGCCCCAGCAGACACCACTGCTCCAAATACTTCGCCTGCGAATATCACAGCAGCGACTGCCACCCAAACCGATATTCAAAAGCGCATCGAACGTGCGCGTGCACTCGCCGCGGCACACAAACTTCAATCAGCCGCACACGAACTCGAAACGATTCGCAAGTCTGCTGCCGATGACGTGTTGCGCAATGTCACGTCTGTGATGTTGATGAATATCTATCTCGAGGAGGGCAATTACTCCCGCGCGCAGTCGTTATTGGAAGAAGATTTTAAGGCGATGAGGGCGGGCAAGGATGCCGCCTTGCGCACTTACTTCGCGATTGCGGGCCAGGCGGTCCAGGGAGCGCGTGCTCATCTGGCGCGCTACCGAAGTTTTGGAATCAACGTTACCGATGCAGATCTGCCGGCCGAAGCCACGAGCGATTTGGAGCGCTTGCGTTCGCTGCTGGAGCACATGGTCAGCCAGGCGAAGGAGATTGCGAACGAGCGGAAAGCCTACGACATACTTGGCCTGCTCGAAGATGTGGTTGGAATTCGCCTTTCAGTCCCGAGAGACAGCGAGGATCGGACAAAGTGGGAAAATGAATATGCCAGTGCGCGAGAAGGTCTCGCTTCATCACAAACGCAGATCGCATCGTTGAGCGGCATGCCGCCGTTGCAACGTGCAGCGAATGGTCGAGCGAGTTCGGCCGCGAGTGATGGATTGAAACCAACAATCCCGACTAGTGTATTGACCACCTCGGATTCTGTTACCAGTGCGCCGGTTGCGGGAGCTGCCGCCGAGCGAGTTGAAGACCAGCCCGTCAACGCTGGGTTGCTCAATTCGAAAGCTTTGAAGCGGGTCGTTCCATCCTATCCGGCGCTCGCAAAATCCTCAGGGGTCGAAGGAGTTGTCAGAGTCCACATCGGTCTGGATGAGAGCGGAAAGGTCATAGGAATCTTTAAGTCTGAAGGCCCGCTCCTGCTCCGCCAGAGCGCCGAACAAGCAGCACGTGGGTGGCAGTTCGGCCCCACCATGGTCGATGGCAAAGCCATTCGGCAGATCGGCTATATCGAGTTCACATACACCCGCTGAGTACTCGACAAGGAATCTTATCTTCCTGCCGCTCAACCACTTACCCAATCTTGACTTAAAAGTAATGATTCGTTAAACTGCCCGCGCTAATGAAAATATCAGCCCAGGAAGAGTATGGACTTCGTTGTCTGTTGCAGCTTGCGAAGGCGGACACTGACGGCGAGTCTCTGACGTTAGCGCAGATTGCCAGGCTCGAGGGGATCTCTGTGGCAAACGCCGGCAAGCTGATGTGGATATTGAACAAGGCCGGACTGGTGCAGTCGCAGCGTGGTACGCATGGTGGTTATCACCTCGCTCGGCCCGCGAGTGAAATTCGCCTCAACCAGGTTATCAGCGTACTCGATGGGAAGCAGACCGAGTCTCATTGCAAGAGCTACACGGGTGTTCTCGAGTCGTGCGTGCATACGGGTGACTGTGGCATTCGCCCGGTGATACTCGAGTTGCATCAGATCGTTGAGAACGCACTTGCTGAGATTACGCTCTCGCAGTTGTTGGGCACTGAAGCAAAGGTCGATGAGGCGTTACATCGCATTCAAGGAGTTCGGCGGCAGACGACAGAACAGTTACAAGCGTGATTCATAAGACTAACGATTGAGATTGAGCTAAACGATGAGCACAGTAGAACTGCTGGGACAACAGGAATACAAATACGGATTCGTGACTGACATCGAGTCGGACATGATCCCTCGCGGTCTGTCAGAAGACACGATCCGCCTGATTGTCGAGAAGAAGAACGAACCCGAATGGATGTTGGAGTTTCGGCTCAAAGCATATCGTCACTGGTTGACGATGACTGAACCAAAGCACTGGCCGCACCTCGTCTATCCCGAGATCGATTACCAGAACGTGATCTATTACAGCGCTCCGAAACAGAAAGCGCTCAAAGCGAGTCTGGATGAAGTTGATCCTGAATTGCTGAAGACGTTCGAGAAGCTTGGCATTCCTTTAACTGAGCAGAAGCAGTTGGCGGGTGTTGCCGTCGATGCTGTATTCGACTCGGTTTCGGTCGCCACGACCTACAAGGAAAAACTTAAGAAGCACGGCGTGATCTTCTGTTCGTTCACGGAAGCAATTCGCGAGTATCCGGAGATGGTGCAGAAATATCTGGGCTCGGTGGTTCCGACGAACGATAATTTCTTCGCAGCTTTGAACAGCGCGGTCTTTTCGGACGGCTCGTTCGTGTTTATCCCCAGGGGCGTGCGCTGTCCGATGGAGCTCTCAACCTATTTCCGGATTAACAATTCGGAATCAGGGCAATTTGAGCGCACTCTGATCGTGGCCGAAGAGGGTTCGCATGTTTCTTATCTTGAAGGTTGTACTGCGCCGAAGTTTGATAAGAACCAACTGCACGCGGCCGTAGTGGAACTGATTGCGCTGGACGATGCGCAGATTAAATACTCGACAGTGCAGAACTGGTACGCAGGTGATGAACACGGTGTTGGTGGGATCTACAACTTCGTCACCAAGCGCGGCAAATGCGCGGGACGCAATTCAAAGATTTCGTGGACACAGGTAGAAACCGGATCGGCAATCACCTGGAAATATCCTTCCTGCATTCTGCAGGGCGACAATTCCATCGGCGAGTTCTATTCAGTGGCGCTGACGAACCATGCGCAACAGGCAGACACCGGCACGAAGATGATCCACCTCGGCAAGAACACGCGGTCGACAATCATCTCGAAGGGAATTGCTGCCGGGAGGTCTAACAACAGCTATCGCGGTCTGGTGAAGGTGATGCCCAAGGCCGAAGGCGCGCGCAACTACACTCAGTGCGATTCAATGCTGATTGGTTCCAATTGCGGCGCGAACACTTTCCCGTATATCGAAGTGATGAATGATAGCTCGCGGGTTGAGCATGAAGCTTCAACTTCAAAGATCAGCGAAGAACAGTTGTTCTATCTCCAGCAGCGCGGCATCAACCAGGAAGACGCGGTTTCGTTAATTATTAACGGCTTCTGCAAGGATGTGTTTCTGCAGTTGCCGATGGAATTTGCGGTCGAAGCACAACGTCTGCTGGGAATGAAGTTGGAAGGCAGCGTCGGCTAAAAGCAAGAACGGTCTTTGGACTTTGGACTTTGGTCTTTGATTTCTTGCGAAAGAAGATTGATTAAGCGAAATCGAACTCAACGCACAGAAGTCAAAGATCAAAGGCCAAAGACCAAAGGCCAGTTTTTTTAGGAGTAACCATACGTGTTAGAAATTCGAGACTTGCATGCAAGCGTGGACGGAAACGAGATTCTGCGTGGCATCAACCTGACCGTCAACAAAGGCGAGATTCACGCCATCATGGGGCCGAACGGTTCCGGTAAATCGACTTTGGCAAAAGTCCTTGCGGGCCATCCGGCTTATGAAGTGACGAAGGGCGAAGTGATTTATGAAGGAAAGAATCTGCTCGAGCTGAGTCCCGACGCGCGTGCGCGTGAAGGCGTTTTCATGGCTTTCCAATACCCAATCGAAGTTCCCGGCGTCTCCAATGCTCAGTTTTTAAGGCTCGCCTACAACGAAAAGCGAAAGCACCTGGGCGAAGAAGAGCTCGATCCGCTCGAGTTTAAGGACCTGCTCAAAGAACGTGCGAAGGTTGTCGAGATGGATGCGAGTTTTATGTCGCGTTCAGTGAACGAGGGATTCTCGGGCGGCGAAAAGAAGCGCAACGAGATTCTCCAGATGGCCGTGCTCGAGCCCAAGCTTTCCATCCTGGATGAGACCGATTCGGGACTTGATATCGATGCGTTACGAATCGTCGCCGGCGGCGTCAATCAACTGCACAATGAAAACAACGCGATGATTGTAGTGACGCATTATCAGCGCTTGCTCAACTACATCGTGCCTGACTACGTGCATGTGCTGGCCCAGGGGAGAATCGCAAAAGAAGGCGGCAAGGAGTTGGCGTTGGAACTCGAACTGAAGGGATACGACTGGCTCAAGACGGCAGCCGATACGAGCGTCAATGCGCTGGCAAACTCATAAGCATGGCAACTGAAATTCTAAAAACCGAAAACCCTTACCTCGAGGCGTTTCGCGCCGTCCCTGTTCAGCCGACTTCTGAGCGGACGGCATGGCTGGCTCGGTTGCGACGGAACGCGATGGATCATTTTACGGAGGTCGGCTTTCCATCGGTTCATGATGAAGAGTGGAAGTACACGAACGTCGCGCCGATCGCCAGATTCGCTTTCGAAATACCGGCTCCCCAGCAAACCGCGTTCGACTTGACCGAGTTCACGTATCCGGAAACCGCCAAGAGCCAGCTTGTCTTCGTCAACGGAGTTCTGCGCAATGAGCTGTCTGACTTGAGTGCTTTGCCGGACCAACTCGTGGCGATTGATCTTTCGACGGCGGTCGTGGATGAGCGTTACGGCGATATCGTTTGGCAACATTTGGCGCAGCAGGCTGACTACGTTGCCAACGGTTTTGTGGCCCTGAACACGGCATTTCTGTCTTCGGGAGCATTCATTTACGTTCCGAAGAATTTGATCGTTGAAACACCGCTGCACCTGGTTTTCATCTGCGATTCCGAAGATAAGGCAGTTAGCTTTCCAAGAGTGTTGGTCGTCGCCGAAGAGAGCAGCAGCATCTCGCTCATTGAGACTTACGCAGCCACTGCCGAGACAGCTTATTTCACCAATGCGGTCGTCGAGCTCGCTTTGAAGGACAACGCTCGTGTGACCCACTACAAGGTTCAGCGTGAAAGCAAAGATGCATTCCACGTTGCGACCACTGCGGCAGACCTGGGCCGGAACAGTAATTACGATACGACGACCATCACGCTTGGGGCGCAGCTGTCGCGTCACGATATTGCAGCCATCATGGATAACGAAGGCGCCGAGTGCCGTGTCGATGGCTTATACATTGTCACGACTGGACAGCACACCGATACCCATTCAGTAATCGATCATCGCAAGCCAAATTGCAGTAGTCACCAGTTGTACAAAGGCATTCTTGATGGCAAGTCTCGCGCGGTCTTCAACGGCAAGATCTTTGTCAGGCACGACGCGCAGAAGACCGATGCCATGCAAACGAATAAAAATCTGCTGCTATCGAAGGACGCGCGAGTAGACACGAAACCTCAGCTCGAAATTCTTGCCGATGATGTGAAATGCGCACACGGCGCCGCGGTGGGCCAAATAGACGAAGATGAGTTGTTCTATCTGGAGACCCGAGGAATTCATCCCGATCTGGCGCGGAATCTTTTGACTTATGGATTTGCGGAAGAGGTGATCACGAACATCTCTGTGGCATCGATTCGGCAGGAACTCGACGAGGCGGTGTTGAATCGATTGAATGCTCGTTTGGAAGTGTAGATCTTGCTGAACATGAGTCGGACCCGGCGCTACCGCGTTACGGTACTGACTTCAGTCGGAGGAAAGAGTTTGAAGGAATGGCTGTGACCGAGAAGTCAGTGAAGACCGCGAGTGTCGAAGAGGCCTGGAATGTCGAGCAGATCCGCGGAGATTTTCCCGTGCTGCGACAAACCGTAAACGGCAAGCCACTCGTCTACCTCGACAATGCCGCTTCCTCTCAAGTGCCGCAGGTTGTCATCGATCGCGGCAGCATCTATCTCGAACACGAACACTCGAATATTCACCGCGGCGTACATTATCTTAGTCAGAAAGCCACCACTGCCTACGAAGGCGCTCGCGAGAAGGTCAAGCGCTTCATCAACGCTCGCGATGCCAAAGAGTGCATCTTTGTACGCGGCGCCACTGAAGGCATAAATCTCGTCATGCATGGCTACGGCCGCAAATTCATCGGCGCGGGTGACGAAATAATCATCTCGGCGATGGAACACCACGCCAACATCGTTCCCTGGCAGATGCTTTGCAAAGAGAAGGGTGCTCGTCTTCGCGTGATTCCGATGAACGACGCCGGCGAGCTGCTGATGGATGAGTACGAAGCATTGCTGAACGAGCGCACAAAGTTGGTGGCGGTTGGTCACGTTTCCAACGCGCTCGGAACCGTCAATCCAGTTCATCGCATCATCGAACAAGCGCATAAGTATGGAGTGCCGGTATTGATTGATGGCGCACAAAGCGCGCCGCACATGCCGGTGGATGTTCAGGATCTTGACTGCGATTTCTATGCTTTCTCCGGTCATAAGATGTATGCGCCGACCGGGAGCGGCGTGGTTTACGGCAAAGCTTCGGTGCTGGAAACGATGAATCCGTTTCAGGGTGGCGGCGACATGATTAAGAGCGTCTCGTTTGAGAAGACAGTGTATGCCGAGCTGCCGAACAAGTTTGAAGCAGGCACGCCAGCGATTGCTTCGCAGATTGGTTTGGGCGCTGCCATCGATTACCTAAACAGCATTGGACGCGAGAAGGCTGCGGCGCATGAAGCAGAACTCCTGCGTTACGCGACGGAAAAACTCTCTGCGATTGAAGGCGTGCGGATAATTGGAACAGCGAAGAAGAAGGCGAGTGTGCTGTCGTTTGTAATCGACGAGATTCATCCGCACGACATCGGCACGATTCTCGATCAGGAAGGCATCGCGGTGCGCGCCGGACATCATTGCGCACAACCCGTAATGCAACGGTTCAATATCCCCGCCACCGCGAGAGCGTCGTTTGCTTTCTACAACACCAAAGAGGAAGTTGATGTGTTTGCGCAGACAGTCGAGAAAGTGATTGAGATCTTTAGTTAGCAAGCTCTTCCTGGAGTCAGTACCGGTACGGGGTAGCGTCGGGTCAACGTTAACTGAGTATCGAGAGGCGAGTCATGGAAGGCGCGTCATAAATTCGACCCGACGCTACCCCGTTTCGGTACTGACTTTGTTCTTTAGACCGTGCTCATATGTCAGAACTCAGCGAACTCTATCAACAGGTCATTCTCGACCATAACAAGAAGCCGCGGAATTTTCGCAAGCTCGAAACGGCGAACCACTCGGCCGAAGGTTTCAACCCGCTTTGCGGCGATCACCTGACCGTCTATTTGAATCTCGAGGGCGACGCCGTCACGGAAATTAGTTTTGAAGGGTCCGGCTGCGCGATCTCGAAAGCTGCCGCCAGCATGATGACCCAGGCGTTGAAAGGAAAGACGAAGCCTGAAGTCGAGCGCCTATTCAGTGAGTTTCACAAGATGGTCACTGGTGAAGACGAGCGTGATGATGAAGAGCGCGGCATCGGCAACTTGACAATCTTTTCTGGCGTGAGAGAGTTTCCGGTGCGAGTGAAATGCGCGACGCTGCCGTGGCACACCATGCATGCCGCGCTGAACAACGAGGCATTGGTATCTACCGAGTAAGCTCTGTCACTGCGCTTGCATAAATTTAAAGGGCGAGAACTCTACGTTCTCGCCCTTCTTGTTTAACGGCCCCATGGCTTTCTGGCGGCTGGGTTTACTGTTTGGGCCCAATGATCGGGCCATCACCGATGATGAAGTATCCCGGCGGGGGAACCCCGTTTGTTTCGGCGAAGGCTTTTGCTGCGGCACCTTCCGCAATCGCCATATCCACATTTGCCTGTTTGTTACTCTTTGGGACAACGACTGAATGGTAATTTCGGGTGACGTTGCCCGAGGTATCTGTTGCTGTCACCACAATCAGATAAACCCGACCGTTATTAGCTTCGACGCGTTCACCGCGGAGTCGCAGCGTCACCGGAGCGATGTTCTTCGCATCCGGCGAATGAACCGTAGTGCCAGCAGTTGGCGTCTGGTCGTTTTCGTCACCATAGACGGCGACTTGAATCGTAACCGTTTCACCGCTGTTATCGGTTGCACTTGCTGTAAGACCAACGTTAACGAGATTGCTGTTTGTTGTCGTTAAGAGCGTCGTGGCAATTGAGGAGGTAAGCACTGGCGCCTCATCGTCGTTCACGGCAATCGAAACGGTAACCACGTTTGAGTCGTCAAGGCCGTCGTTGGCTTTGTAAGTAAAGCTGTCATTTCCCGTAAAGCCAGCGTCGGGATCATAGGTAAACGAACCGTCCGCGTTCAGTGTGAGATCGCCGCTGGAAACGTCTGAGACCAGAATGGCGGTAATGCTACTTCCTTCAACCGGGTCCGAGTCGTTACTCAAAACACCTGGCGCAGCCACATTCAAAGGCGTGTTGACGTCGGTGCTGTAATTTTCCTCAACCGCCACCGGTGGATCATTGACGCAGGTAACAGTGATGTTGACCGTACTCGTATTCGAATCACTATTGCCGTCGTTTACTTTGAACGTAAAGCTGTCTAACCCGCAGTAGTTTGCTGCCGGTGTGTAGATTCGATTAGCGTCCGATCCGGTAAGGTCACCGTTGGTAGGTCCGCTGACGATGGTGTAGGTAAGTGCGTTTCCAGGTGAAGCTGCCGTCAGTGTAATCGATTTAGGCGTGTCTTCATCTGTCGTGACCGACTGACCCTCGGTTCCTGGCGGATTAGTGCCATTCGTTCCCGCTTCCACGCAAGACTCGACTGCATCCGGAAGGTTTGCGAAGAAGTCATACCCGGTCAGACTTTCGACTGCGTCGACAGTCGTGATGTATTGCGTCCAGTCGGTACTAACGGCGTTGGTGTTGGGGACGATGACGGCGATAGTTCTCGATCCGCACGCGACTCGAGAAATGTCGTTCTCACCTTTGGGGATAATCAGTACCACTTTCCAAACAGACGCTGGAACCGTGATCCGGCCTTCCGCAATGGTGTTGGTGACCCCCCCGTTGTTGCCGCTGCCACCGATACCAGCACCGCCGCTAACGATATAAAGCTCGTTAGCAGGTGTGAAGTCTCGAAGCGCTTGTTCCATGTTATTCCACGTCTGCTGATTATTGATTGGAGCCTGCGGGATGATGTTGTCCATCAGGAACGTCGCCTGATTCAACGGCAAGTTTGCAAGCCGGTCGGCCGATGGGACCATGTGGCCCCGGTCGAAACCCGAGCCCGAGTAATCGAATTGGTTAACTCGGTTCCAATCGGCCGGCAACTCCGGGTCTGGACGGAACGTGTCGATGCGAGTGAGCGAGCCGGTCCAGTCATCTGATAAGTGCCAGCTTACCCAATTCGGTCCACCGCGATCACGATTGTACGAGAGGGAAAGCTCTGGTTTTTCGAGCAGGTAATTGTTTGGTTGATTGGAGTCCTGAATTGCGCCGCTGGGATTCCCCATCGCGAGGTGAACGCTGGAATCATAAGGCGCCGGCGCGGCTGCAGCCACCGTGAACGTATTGGAGTAATCGGCTTGCATGAAGTCAGTGTTCGGCTGACCGTCATCCGTGTCCGAGTCGTTCACGTTGGCGGCGAAGATCTGAATCGTGCACTGCTCGCCGTGTTGGAAGTTAACATCGGGCGTAATCACCCAGTTCCGCGGACCAGCAGCAACTACCGCAGTGTGCGCCCCGGTGGTCACGCAGTTAATGCTGTACCAGCTTCCAGTGACCTCAACCGGTTCGCTGAAGAAGACCGCAACGCTGGCATCGCGTGGGGCCGGTGTCGATTCACCTGGTTCCGAATCCGTATCGGTTGAAGAGACGAACGGCGCGGAATCGACGATGATGGCCGTGCGACGGGGGTTCGGAGCGCCAGCAGTGAAGTCGTCACCATTCTGGTTGGTGTCAACCGCGCCATTGCCATTTCTTAGGACGGCGGTTGAATTAGTACCTGCAGGAGCATTTGCGACCCCTTCGCGGCAGTTGGCGGTTCCGCCATAGCCGACAAAATCTACGAGATCGGGATCTTCGAGTGGGCAGGTGGCTGATATGCCGGTCAGTCCCGCTGTGTTGCTGACCAGCGCGATCTTTCCTGATCCCGCAGCCATATTCACCGGACCCTCGACGTTCGCTGGGGGCAGCACGAGGCCCACTGCTCCATTTGTAGCAAGTTTAATTAAGTAGTACTCACCGGGAGCGATAGGCCCCGCAAGCGGCACAGTTCCG
>JANNON010000870.1:0-2733 GCA_031399105.1 Blastocatellia bacterium
AGCTTGATCGTCGAACACGGCTTGAATCCCTCGCGCACAGCCCACTGCTGATTCACGAGTGTGAAGATACGGCCGCTCCTGGGATCCATCACCACTACAGTGCCGGCATGATCGCCCAAGGCTTTGATCGCAACGCGTCGCACTTCGAGATCTTCGCCGGTAGTATCGTCAGTCGCAATCATCGTCTGAACTCTGTCGCGCATGCCTTCATTGCTGGCGCGTTCCCGGGCGATTGCGGTGAGACGCGCTGCTTCGGTGTGACGACGGATTTGAAGACGCGATTGGGCAAACGCGCGGCGGTAGGTACTGCCTTGCAAGCGAGTTCGCGACTCAGTCGCATTCTTATCCTTCTTACGGAGAACACGATCGACACGTTGGTTAAGCCTGGGATCCCCGGCCGATCGTTTCTTGGCCATCACTGACGGCGTACCGAGACTCAGTGCAAACAGGATGGTAATAAGGAAAGCTAAGCAAGGACTACGAAGTAACGATTTCATTTTGGAAAGGCTCAACCTTCAGGAAGCAGGAAACGATGAAACGGCGGGATTGTGACGGGAGTGATCAGGCGAGAAGGAACACTGTCAGGCAGAAGACAGCGCCCTTATTCCCCCATGGAGTGGTACTGCGCGGTTTTGGCGTTTGAATTAACGCCGGGGAGTTAGCTGGCATCTATCATGCCGAAGACCTTACGAGCCTTGCGGCAATATGGAGAACTATTGAACGGTAGACCCGCATATCAGTTAGACCCAAACTAAAACTATCGCGAGAACGGGGAAATAACATACTTGGCTCATCAATGTCCGACATGCTTCATTCAGCTTGTCGTCGAGTTCCACAACATTCAACTGTAATGCCCATTAAGAGCTCCCAATCCAGACGACAAGCTGAAGCATGTCGGACATTGATGAGCCAAGTATACTGTTACCATTGAAAAATGGTTTCTGGTGGCACTGGACTACGACGATCCCCAACCTGAAGGTTGGGGTGAATGAGACGAAAGCCTCATAACGATGTACCGACTTTTGTGCAAAGCCATCTCTGGCAGCTGAGCTATACTTTAGCGCTTTCCCAACTTCCTGATGTGAGAAATTCCGATGCCTTGTGATCCCTCCTTTTTGGCTAGTATCAAGATGTTCGAGTTACTCAACGAAGATGATCGCGTTGCGCTCGGTAACGTCGTCGATGAATTGCCGGTCCCCGAGGGCCACACTCTTTTTCAAGCCGGCGATCCGGGAGATTCTTTATTCATCGTCCAAAGTGGGCGGATCGAACTTTTCATCAAGGACACGGCGGGCCAGAAGATCGTACTGACAACTGCAGAAGAAGGAGACATGTTCGGTGAACTCGCAATGCTGGATACCGGGCCGCGCACCGCGACTGCGCTGGCACTAACTGAGAGCGTCATTCTCGTGCTGGACCGTGACGATCTCGTTCTGCTTTTCCAAAGAAAGCCCGAGGCAGCGCTGCACATGTTGGCCGCACTCAGTGGTCTCACGCGAAAAGCGGACGAACTTTTGCGCACCCGCGTGTCGCGTAATGTGAATGAAGAGATGGAGGTTCATAACACGCCGTTGCAAAGAGTAGCGGATGTCATCGCCTGGTTCAGCGGCAGCATGCCCTTTCTACTGATCAACGCTATCTGGTTCGTTACCTGGATTGTCATCAATACGCTCCCCGTTGGGATTCCGGTATTCGATCCGTATCCGTTCGGTCTCTTAACGATGATCGTTTCACTCGAAGCGATATTCCTGTCGTGTTTCGTGCTGATCAGTCAGAGCCGGCAGGGAGAAAAGGACCGGGTAAGATCGGATATTGAGTTTGAGGTAAACATCAAGGCTGAGCTCGAAATCGCGCACCTGCATGAGAAAACCGATCGACTCTACGAGAACATGATGGCGCGATTTGCCACCTTTGAAAAACTACAGAGTCAACGATCGAACTCTTAACTTTTGGTCAGGGCTCCGGACTCTCGCTTGTGCCGAGTTTCCGCTTCTTCAACAGAATGCGTGGCATCAAGCGCGATGGGTTCCGGTTGGTTGTGTGGCCTTTGAGTGGCTTTGCAGAAAATGAGTGGCTTTGCACAAAAACTCGGTACATCGTTACCAGGCTGTCGTCTCTACCCAACCTGCCTGATGCCTTCTGAGGCAAAGCCGGTTGGCCTTCAGAAATCGATCGAGATCCCGAGTTGGACACCAAGCCGCGGGCTGGCATCATACTTCCCCGACAGCACTCCGAAGTCGAAGGAAACGTTATCCTTGAACTGATAGTTTCCGCCCACCATCGTCTGGAGCTGGCCCTTGCTGAGTTGCAGGTTCCTGGCCGACGCCCCCACCACTTCAAAACCGAGTTGCAGTTTTGGCGTGAACTCTCTCACTAACGACCCGCCGCCGGTGAACACCGTGCCGCGAGCTTTGATTCCAATTGCCCCGGTACTCTCGTTTCCCGAGAACAGGATCCCGCCATTCAGTCTCAACTTAGTTCTACTCGTAAGCGATTTCTGCGCGATGCCATTGACATAAAAGTCAGCGAGGCCGGAACCAAGCCCTCGCACTTTGTCGCCAGTGGGAACCTCCAGATTCATCCCTATGGTCAACGCCGGCCACCGTGAATGCTCACGCTCTCTGAGGAAGTTGTACTTGAGAGAAACATTCGTGTCGCCGATGCCGGAGATCGTTTTCGGAATCGAGCCCGAAGAGTTGAAGATCGTCAGCCACGGTACTGCGACGGCAATTT
>JANNON010000878.1:0-19947 GCA_031399105.1 Blastocatellia bacterium
TGATCGAAGCCGCTCCTGAGACTTTCTATCGGCCTCCTTATGTTGGCGGAAGCGGCTGGGTGGGCATTGAGATCGCACGAGTTAGCGATCGCGAGCTCCAACTGCATTTGAAGGAAGCCTGGAATCTAATTGCCCCGGAAAAACTGAAAGCTGCGCAACAGACGGCTTCGTCATCACCCAGCGAAAGTGCCAACCCCGATATCCAACTTTCTTTGGAACCAAAAGCACGCAAATCGGTAAAGAAGAAGTAGTAAGTTCGCAGCTGCTAAGCTTTCGACAAGACGATCCGGCATCCGAAGAATCGAAACAGCCGCGGATGAACGCGGAAAGGATCGGAGAAAACCAAGACGAGCCAACAGTTCAGGATTACTCAAAAGATCCAAAGTCCAAACATCCAACTGCCAACACGCATTTTCCTATCCGCGTCTTCCGCGTTCATCAGTGGCTAAAAGTAATTCATAGTTCCGCCTCAAAATTGGAGAATTTCAAAATGCACGCTCGACTCCTCTCGGTCTTGATCACCAATCTGATATTGCTCTCGGTAGCGGCTTCGTCCGCGAGGCAAACAACTCCTCTTGTTCAAGCTACTGAAAAGTCAGCGGCAACCACGCCGATTGTCGTGCCTTTTGAGATCGCCAATCGACACATCATGTTGAAAGTGAAAGTGAACAACTCGGCCCCGCTCTCATTTGTGCTTGATACAGGCGACAAGTACGCGATCATCAACATCGAGCGCGCCAAAGAACTTGATTTGCAGTTGAGTGGGACCGTACGCGTCGGCGGTGCTGGAGCGTCAACGTCAACAGGCGCTCATGTCAGGGAGGCGACTTTTACAATTCCAGGAGTGCCGGGGTTTTCACAGCCTGTGAACCTCGCCTTGCCGCTCAACGGCCTTGCTGCCCGGTTGGGCCAGGACTTCGATGGCATCATTGGGAGCGAATTCATCAGTCAGTTCGTGGTCGAGATCGACTATCAGGCGAAGCAGCTAAAACTGCATGACAAGGAGAAGTTTGTTTATGCGGGTCGCGGTGAAGCGATTCCTATCAAGATCAACTCACATGGACATCCAATTCTGGAAGCGGAAGTCACACCGCGAGGCGGCGAACCTGTTAAAGGAAAGTTCGTGCTGGATATTGGGGCTGGTGGCGCCCTCTCTCTTCATAGCCCATTCGTAACCGAAAGGGGATTGCTCAAGTCTGGGATGAAAACGATCAAGGTCATTGGCGCAGCCGGCGCCGGCGGAGAGATCGCTGGTCGCATCGGCCGGGTTGCAGAGTTAAAGATTGGTCAATACAAGATCGCGGAACCGATAACGTTGTTCTCCCAAGACACTGCGGGAGCTTTCGCTAATCCGGCCCTGCTGGGAAACATCGGCGCTCAGGTGGCGCGAAAGTTCCGAGTGTTTCTGGATTACGGTCGCTCGCGGATCATTCTCGAACCTAACTCTAATTTTGGTGAAGCCTTCGATCGCTCCTACAGCGGTGTAGCGTTGCAGGCGGAGGGCAAGAACTATCGCACCTTCCGTGTTACCGGTGTTTTGGAAAACTCTCCGGCTTCTGAACTAGGTTTGCAGCGCGACGACGTGATCACCGCGATCGACGGAAAACCAGCCACCGAGTTTAACCTCACCAAACTAAATGAAATGTTTGAGAAACCCGTGTCGTATAACGTGACTGTGCAACGCGGTGAGCAGGTGTTGAATGTGAAACTGACGCCGAGGAAGTTGATCTGAACTTTAGTCGCACGATGTGAGGCGGAATTCTGGGGAGTAGAACATTCAGCATCGGATGAATGGCCGCGGATGCACGCGGATTTCACAGATCTGAAACTCGGAACCTATGGACTTGCAGTTGTCCTCTCTTCTGATCCGCGTAATCCGCGTTCATCCGCGGCTACTGCTTGGGTCAGCTGATAACAACCCAGACGCTCACTCAACTGGCAAAGTTGTAAGCAATCACTGCCTTGGTCCTCACTGGCTTTCCGTCTTTGATCACTGGTTCAAAGATCGCCAGTTTGGCGGCATCGACCGCTGCAGCTTGATACATCGAAGGACCAGAAACGGCTTCCGCTTCTTCAACCCGGCCACGTTCATCGACAGTTACAAGCACTCGCACGGTCCCCGAGACTTTCGAGCCCTTTGACGCTTCCGGATAAGTTGGACGCGGCAGGCTAATAACTCTACTGCTCAAAACCTCGTTCTCAACAAACACCGCAGGCTTACTCGCCGGATCGACACGCGCTGACATTTCTGCTCCGGACGCCGAACGGGGACTGGCCGGCCATTGGCGGTCAGCATCATTCCGATTATCGCGTACGAAGATATCTCCTCGGGCAACCAGCGCGGCTTTGTTTGCCAGCGTTGCCACGACCGAATCAACTAAAGCCTGGTTGTCGAGCTGGAAGCTTGTGAGGCCGCCAACTTGCGAATCGTTGTCGTAAAACTGGACTGTCAGGTAGCGATACTTCTTCTTTATGAAACGCGCCGGCAGATTCAATCCGTAGGGCACTGGCAGTGATCCGACAACCGATGCTGCCGAGGGCGTTCGAGACTGCGTGTCACCATATGTCTGGCTCACTGCGTCATAAGGAATGAAAAGTGGCGCCCTCAGTTTTGGGCTCTGAAACGACAGGCGATTGTTGGTGTCGTCAAAAGCGAGGGTGCCCTCAAGCTTCTTGCGGTGTGTGGGCACGCCGCCCTCATATTTCGCTTTGAATGATTGGGGAGCTGGCGCGACGGTTTTGGCGGCTTCAGCTTTATCTTCACTCGTGTCGACTGTTCTTGGTCGTTGAGCAAAGGCTCCGATGGCGATCAGCGCCAGCAGAAGCAAAGTTGCGCAGAATTTCATTCCCGTTCTCCTTGATGCTAAAAGATGCTGGATGTCGGATGTTGGTAAGAGAAAACAGAACACAGAATTCAGAATTCAGAATTCAGAGTCGAGCTGCCAAGCCTCGCGTCCTACGGAACTCAGTACTCAGTACTCAGTACTTCGTCTTCAAATACTCAGCACTTCGTCGTAACGACTAACATCCAGCATCTGACCCTACTTCGCAAACGGTCGAACGCGTTCGGCCGCTTCCTTAAAATCCGCGTCGCTCGGTACAAGGGTGAGTCCCTTCTCGTATGCGGCCAGGGCTTTCGCATACTGCTTCGTCACTTCATACGCATAACCAAGTTCGCGATAGACATTCACGTCGTCAGGAGTTTTCGCGGCCGCACTATTCAGCGCCGCAATCGCTTTGGGGAAACTCTTTGTGCGCGAGTGAGACACGCCGAGCAAATAGAAAGTAACTCCTTTCGCCTGCGGATCGAGTGCGGCCCGTTCGAGTGCTGCGGCCGCGCGCGCGTATTGCTGTGAACCAACGAGCGCCTGTCCAAAAAGCGTTACCGCTTCCGCATCGGTCCGCACCTTGATCAGTCCCTCGCCGGCACGCACCGCACTTAAATAGTCAGCTTCGGCCTTTGCCTGATCCGTACTACTGCCGGCCCGTCGCAGGTAAGCAGAAGTCAGCAACAACCATCCGGAGGCCATTTTCGGATCGTTTAGCGTCGCACGATTGAGCGAAGCAATTGCGCCATCAAGATCGCTTTTCGCGAGCGCAATTTGAGCGAGATAGAAGAGCGAGAGTGAATCTTTGGGATTGAGTTTGACGACCGAATTGAAACTGCGCTCGGCCTCTGCGATCTTTCCGGTTTTGTACTCGGCAAGCGCGCGGTAATACAGCATCGCCGAATCGGGTTGTGTGCCGGGACGTGTCGTCGCTGTTACCAGCAGTGGTAATGCGCGTTCAAAATTCTCCGAAAGCACATAAGCCTGGCCCAACGCGTCGGCGGTATTTGGATCTTCCTGACGACTCGCACGTTGCAACTCGACCGCCTTCTCGAGGTCGCGGGCAGCATCCGCGTACTGCTTCAAATTCAGCTCTGCGAAGCCGGCGATTTTCCACGCTTCCGGATCGTTTGGAAACTGCGCGGCGATGTCCTTGGCGGCTTTGGCTGCGGCAGCGAATTGTTTCTGTTGCAGAAGTTGGTAAGCCTGGGTTGTGTCACCCTTGGCAACATTGTTCACGACCGGTTGGACGGGTTGAACGTCGAGCAGCGGTGCGTTTGGATTGCTGCGCGCCGTGGAGGTGCTTTGCCGTTCAGGACGCAGCAGGGGTTCCTCCGCGGGTTTGGCGGGCTGCGGCTTAACGCGTCTCGGGCGACTGGATTGGGCAGCAACCGCGTTGGTCAAGGTCGCCAATGCCGCGCCGACGAATACTGCTCGACGAAAATATCCAAGGGTCATAAGGGTTTCTTCCCAGGGAGAGGGGTTACTGCTGATGATTTAATGCCTACGGCTTATTGGAAAGCCTCCACGGCTTCTTAAAAAAATTGGCGGAAGCCGCCTGTTTTCCGATGCCGGCAGCGAGTCTTTGGTTCGCCTGTAGAGGCCAGAGTAACTGTAGCGCAAAACGGGGGAGGCGAACAGCGGGCAGAAGATCCAGCCATCAACACTACTCCCCCCTTGCGTCATCGTTTTAATTCCCGATTGTTAATTCCAGGATTGAAATCTTAAACATCTTAAACCTTTAATCTGAAACATTTTCTCTCGATTAACCATTGTGATTGATAAAACGAATTCCTAAGACGTCGCCGGAAGTACTAGCGCATATCGACCACGGACTGGAGAAGGTATAGCAATGAACTTTACATCTCAACTGCTCAGGTTTTTCGCTCTGCTCATCATCTTATTGGCGACTGTTTCTGCAGTGCTTGCGCAGAGGCTCCATGACGCCTCGCGTAATGCCGAAGCGCAAAAGGCGATCCAGCTCGCGGAAGAGATCGTTAGTAAGTCCAGTTTCGAAAAGCAACTGAAGAACCTGGAAATTCTGGCCAATCGGGATATTGAGGTCTACTTCACGGGGGCCAAGCGTCAGATGGGACTGGAAATCAGGACGTTCCGAACGTGGGGAGCTGTTGCAGGTTTCGTAACCACCATAAAGGCAACTCTCAACACTCCCGACGTAATTTCACACGCAGCGGCAAAGGCCATCGCAGATGATCTTGAACTCGATTGCGACCAGCGCACCACGGAACTTGGGAAAGCAGTTTGTACCGCCCAGGCAGAGCTCAAGAAGCTAAAAGCCGCAGTCAAGGCCAGCGAGGACGAAGGGAAGGCTCTGGACGAAGAGTTGAAGACTCGACTCGAAAAGATCGGCGTAATTGAGTCGCTACTGACCAAGACCAAATCGTTCCTTAAAGCGACTTCAAAGGATAGTTCCACCATCAAAGAGACGTCTGATGTTTTCATTCACCTGGCCACCACGTACGTAAACTACGTCAACAAGCTGGCCGCGATTAAGAACCAACCCAGCAACGAACTTCGATTGTTGCTGCAGCGGATTGCCGTTGAAGCTCTACTGCTCGAAGTTGACTATTGGGAGACGGTTGGAGAAATCACATTGAGGCGGGCTGAAGAGCAAAAAGATCTACGCAACCTGGTGGCGGATGTCGAGTTTCGACTAGCGCAAACATCGAGGTGCCTTTCGACTGATCAGGCGACGCTGTATGCCGAGAAGATCAACGTGACCTTCGCACGAGCTCAAGCGCTTCCCAACTGTACTGTTTTTGATCCCTCGGAAAAGGAAGACAATGAAATTCCGAAAGAGGACATTGTCAGCTTTCTTTTCCAAACCCTGCATAGCGCCGCAGCCCTCGCCGCCAGAGGACAATCGCCGATGAAGTTGGCTGAGCTGAGATTGGCCCAGGAAAGCCATCGCTTTTCAATTCGTCACAGCGCGATCATGGCTCGCAGTTACGAAGTAACGCTCACCAGTGGCACCAAACGACTCGGCCGTTTTTATGCTGGCGGACTCAAGCCTGACAAGATCGCGCAACTTATCTACACGGCCGCTACCGTCGCGATTCCATCAGTTATTGCAGCTAAGTAGGAGGCCCTTATGAAACGATTAATTGCGCTCTTGTTGGTCCTTGGCTCAGTGGTGCTGTCAGGGTGTGGTGATAAAGAGGCTCGCGAGTATGCTGCAAAGCTGATCCCTGTTCTGGATTCTTACCAGGAGCAACTCAGCCAGAAAATTAAGGTTGAGCAGGAATCTTACCAGGAACTCGCGGATAACTTTGAGCAAGCTCGGCAGGCCGACATCAAGATAAGGCTGATGGCGGAGAGGCGTGTTCGCTCAGAAGAGCTGGGAGCAGAAGTAGCCGCTTCTAGGAACCCGCCTTCGTTGTTGAAAATCCTCGACGAGATCCAGAAGTATGCCGACGAGGACTTCAAGACAACAAAAGTATTGTTACAAGAAGGGCTCGATACTCGCAGTAAACACTTGAGCGATCTCGAGAGTCTGGAAGTCGAACTGCAAAAGATAAAGTTACTGAAAGGGTCTTTGACGGAACTCGCGAAGGGCAAGTCGGGATTCAAGCAATTCAAGGAGGCAACCGAGTTCATCCTGCAAACGGACGTTGAGATAAACAAATTGCTCTGCGTCGATCTTAAGAAAGATCTGGAGTCCTTTAAGGCTGAAAAGGCGAAAACTTCAGACGAGAAAGAGATCGGTTCCCTCAACGAGAAAATATCCCGGCTGAACGAACGGATTGCCACCAAGAAATGCTCGTGACGAAGCCTACAAGGAGAAACTATGCCAGTCGAATTTAGCAAAGCCGCGATCATTGCAAAGAACAGTATCGGAATCGACGCCTGTGAACTCTCGATGGCCCGCCTCGAGGGAATGGTTGGATTGACGGTTGCGAAAGAAGCCGTCCGAATCGCCCAGCTGGGCCGCGCGACGAATCAAAGAACGCAGTTGAGATCGGTGAACGCCCACTACAAAGCCGCAGGTACGGTGGTGAGACCGATGGCCGACCAGACAGCCGAGGAGTTAAATGCCCTCGGCAACAAACTGGACAAACAAATCCAGGACGACCTGATCATCGACGGCACTATCAGTTTCATCACTTCGGTTTTAGGTGACGTAAATCGCCTGCGCACCATTACCGAAGCACATCAAGGCTAACCGTCGACCTCAGCTCAGATCCGGAGGAAATTCATATGAAGTACTTTGTCCTATCACTTTTAATTTCCTCGACGTTTCCCTTTTATGCACCGCAGGCAGTGAGCCAGCCGAACGTACACCCTGCCTTCACCGCCCCTACCGCGCAACAAACTCGCGCAGCTTTCGAAGACTACGAAACAAAGGGTGCTCAATGCGCGAAGGATAGGGTTCGAGGGCGCAGATGTCCCGCAGTGATGTTCTCGCCGGAACAACCGTTGAACATTCCAGTGCAAACCGTTCGCGGAGTCGAGCTGCTCACGTTCCGCGTTAGTATCTCAACGCCACAGGCACAAATTCGTTGGATGGGCTATCGATTCGGCCTACTTGGGACGCGACGTACACCGGACGATCGTGAGGATTCGTTGCGGCGACTTATCACGAGGATGCAGGAAGCTCCGAAAACGATCACCTTTACCGTCAAACTCATAGCTCGACAAGCTTGGGAGACAACTCTTCCCACGTTCAGTTTTGCTTTGGTTAACAGAAATCAGCAAAGGCTATGGTCGTCTTCGCAGCCTGACTTTGAGTGTAGTGGGCAGGATCTGATCTGCCAGGTTGGGCTAAAGGAGTCAGGTCAACCCGTCTCGTTTCCGCTCTTTGTCCAGTTGCCGACGACGCCACCTTCGGCGGTTCCTTTCATTACCGACGCAATGCAGACTTTGAAACTACTGGTCACCATTGACGGCCACGAAGAACCGATCGAATTCGATCTGCGAACGTTGTAGCATAAGACTGAGAAGTGCGTTTCACTTCAAAAGAAAACGGGAACAACCAGGGCCCGCTGAAAGGCCCTGTGTGCATACTCGCTAACAAAAAAAATAAGTGGCAGATTACTGCCACTTATTCCTTAAGTCCCATTTATAGAAGTACTCAAAAGCTGAACTTCAATCCAAACTGAAACTGTCGTGCGTCGTAAGCTGCGGTTGGCCGGCTATAGTAACGACCGTTTGAGGCGCGCTCCGCAAAGACATTAACATCCGTAAAGAACGGAGAGGCGGCGGCTTCGTTGAAGCGATTGAAGAGATTGAATCCTTCCGCAATGACATCCAGCCGATAACGCTCGCCAAACCTGAACGCACGCGTGAGTCGCAAATCGATCGAAGAATATCCGTGAGTGATACCCATGTTACGACCCAGGGTACCGCTGGTGAACGGGGTAGCAGTCGGCGCGAACAAGATGCCATTGGCATCAACGCTCGGCCGATCGTTTGAGCTCTGTAAGTCACCATTCGTGTCAGTCCCGGTAATGATATTGAAAGGACGACCCGACGAGAGTTCGACGATCGGTGCCACCGTGAAGTCGGCAAAGATGCGTTCTGCTGTACTTGATGAATTGCGCCAGGCGCTGGGCGATGTCCACACGCCGCTGAATACAAAACGGTGGCGCTGGTCAAAGAGCGAATCCGAACGCTCAGCGCGCAAGTTGCGATTATCCTGCGGCTTCAAAAGCGTTTGGAGGTCGCTTGAATCGTCAATCGAGTGCGACCACGTGTAGCTTGCAAGGAATTGGAAATTGCGCGAATAACGTTTCCTGAATTCCAGGTTCAAAGCGTTGTAGTTCGAGTTGCCATCCGAGAGCTGAGCGCTAACGTCAGCAAACGGCGAAATCAAACCTGGTGTGCGTAGCGAGCCGGTGAGTGCCGCGTCAAACGCCGCCTTGGAAACTAATCCACCGGTGGCGCTTGCCACGAGGAAGTAGTTTGGACCGCTGGGACGGAAGAAGTTTGCTGCCGGCGGGCTAACAATCACCTGGCCGGTCGAGTTATTAACTACAACCAACCCGGGTACGCGAACGGTGTAAAGCGCGCTGTTGGTTGTCGGCAACGAGAAGAAGAGCGCCTCAGCGTTGCTCAAGGGACCACGACCGTTCGGACAACCGGCTGGAAAACAATTTGGAACCAGTGGGTTGTTTTGCGTAAAGCGCCGGAAGTTCTCGCTGAGCGAAGCCGAGACCGGCGCGTTAATGTCTTGCGGATGCGGCAAATGGTGAGCACCTACAAAAAGGTAGCTCGCTGAGAAAGACATGTCTTTGCCAATCTGCCGTTCGACAGTCAGGTTCGCCTGATTCGCATACGCGTACTGAAAATCCTGGGCCACATTCAGTGTGAACGGAAGGATCGGACCAAAACCCACGAAGGTTTGATCGTTGAACCGCAATCGACCCGGCAAGTACTGCGCAGTCGCCGCCACACCTGGCGTCGTCAGGCCCGGCGGACAGAATGGCGACGTGGTGGCGGGCGAACAAACTGTTCCCTGGAAGATTTGGACGGTATTAAAGCTGGCGTTCGAGGCCGGACTTCCCGGAATCACATTGGTGTATTGCTGCTGCTGCGAGCCGTCAGCGATATCAGAGTTAAACGCAATTGCGAGCAGCGGGTGATCGTAGAACAACCCATAGGCAGCGCGGACAACCGTCTTGCCATCACCCTTAATGTCCCAGGCAACTCCAACGCGTGGCGCGAAGTTGTTCGTGTCCCGTGGAAATCCCTGTTGCACTCCGAGCTGATTCTGAGCGGCAAGGAAATCAGCCTCACTGAGGGTGATTCCGGTCAGCGGATCTCTAAAGGGAACTGGCGCGATCGTGTCGGTTAATTCGACGTCGTAACGAACACCGTAGTTCAGCGTCAAGTTCGGCCGAATCTTCCATGCGTCCTGCGCAAAGAATGCGAAGGGCTTGTTCTTAATGGAGCTGATTGGATTGCCGAAACCTTGAATGAAGACGCCGGGAATTCCCATCCCGTACGATTGAACTGGAGTCAGCGAAGGCGCGAGTGGTGAAAGGCCAGCGATAAAACCTGCTGCCAGTGTGCCGGCAGAGAGATCACCAAAGTTGAAGAGCCCGGGGAAGTTCAACTGAAAACTCGCATCAACATTTACGAAGTTGAGATCGCCGCCGAACTTGAATGAATGGTTACCCACCAGCCAGTTTACGTTGTCGGCGAACTGAAATCGTGTCTCAGTGCGATCGACCGGCGAAAATGGATTGGGCCCGATGAAAGCCGCACCGGAGATCTGCAGTGCAGGACCACCGGGAACTTGTGAATTGAACGTTGCGTGCCGCCGGCCGAAACTAAACCGTGCCTCATTCACAATCGTGTTGGACAAAGTAGAGTTAAGGCTGGTGCTGAAAGTAGTATCGCGCAACGTCTGGATGCCGGTACGTGAAAAGTCGTTCTGTCCCAAAGTTTGATTCTGAGACTCGTCCTGAATACCGGTCAGGTCGCTCGGGTTATAACCGAAGCGCATCGTCAAGCGATGATTGGTATTGAAGCTATGATCGGCGCGGACTGAAAAGAAGGTTGTCGCTTCGGAAATCGGAAAGATACGCAGGAGTTGATTCAACGCGCGAAAGCCCACTGGTCGTCCATTAGCATCGATCGTCGTAAACCCGGGGACGATTCCGTTGTTGGCGGCAGTGGGTACGGGCGTTCCTGCCAGGAGAAAACGTGATCCGACAACAGCTCCCTGACCAATGCCTACGCCAGGCAGGAAATTGATCAGCGGGCTGGCGCCGTTCAAGCCGATGTTGCCACCGATGGATGCAAAGTGTGCATAGGCAACGGCGCGTCCAATGCGGGCCGCATCGCCGCTCGCTAGTTCTCCGCCAATGAAGGTGGCTTGTGCTGCGGTGAGGTTAGTAAAAGTTTGTGCGACTGGCAGGATACCCGCCGGAATGGTCACGCTCGACGTTAGTCCAGCACCGGCGTTACTGGTGAAAAAACCAGATTCTTGTCGTCGTCTTTGCTCGAACGCTGCGAAGAAGAAGGTCTTATCTTTGACAATTGGCCCACCCAACGTGGCTCCATATTGGGCGCGAGTGAACGGGGGATCCTCAATTGGCGCAAAGGCATTCCGAGCCTGGAAGCTTCGGTGTCGCAGAAAGCCAAAAACGTTTCCCTGAAAACTGTTGGTTCCTCCCTTAGTCACGACATTAATGATGCCGCCAGTGGCTCGTCCGAATTCCGGCGCGTATGAATTCACTGCCACCTGAAATTCCTGAACGGCTTCCTGCGAAACAGTGCTGCGCGATGCGTTAACCGAGTTGTCGGTATTGTCCGCGCCGTCAACTTGCACAAGCGTCGAGCGGCCACGCTGCCCGCCGATGTTCAAACCAGAGGAAGGAGCGGGGCCGATAGGTCGATCGTTGCCGCGGCCGACAGTGGACATCGTTGTGGCAAAACCCAGGTAGTCGCGTTGGTTGATGGGCAGGTTCTCGATACGTTGTTGCTCGATGGTATTGGAAACAGTGGTGCGGGTGGTCTCGACGATGGGTTGGTCCTCCGTCGAGACATTTACCACTTCGGAAAGCTGTCCTAGTTCAAGGCCCACATCCAGGTCCGCTCGTGCACCGACAGTCAGCGTGTAGGAAGGAACAACTGATTTCTTGTAGTTTGTTGCCTCAACAGTGATCTCATAATCGCCTGGCGGCAGGCTGCTGATCTGGTAGTAGCCTTGGTCGTTAGTGGTGGCGCTACGAGAAAAGTTGGTCGCGGGATTACGCGCAGTGACGTTGGCGCCCACTACCACAGCACCCTGCGGATCGCGAACATAGCCGTTCAAGTCAGCGGCGTTTGCCTGGGCCTGACCCATGGCGACGCCGGCACTCAGAATAGTGGCGATGAAAAGGAAAGCGATTTGAATAGATTTCTTGAGCATTTGCGTGGCGGACGCAGAGATCATCTTATTCTCCTTAGCCGGGGGACCTCCGTGATGGTCTAAGCCCGTTTGCAGAATCTTAATGTACTTTTGGCCGTGCTTCTGACTGTCTGATTGCTAGTGTACTGTTGCCTGCGTGGTGTGCGTGGGGATTGATTCGCCGCCACCGCAACTATACATCCATTGGGAAGATGCCTGTTCAGTCTAACATGAGAGCCCAGCCTTTTTACTCCAAAATATAAGCTGGCGCAAGCTTTCAAAAGATGCACAAGCTACGAAAAATAGGACCATTTGGCACTTTAACTCCGACCCTCTGCGGCAATATCAACACGCGAATTTACCTTGCGAACTGCGCGGCTTAGCCGATGTCGCAACCAGTCGTTTGTGAAGAGCCAAATCGCGGCTTCGGCAAGCTGCGGCACGAACGCAGCGCGGCGCAACATACTGCAAACACGCAAACGAGAACTGAACGTATCTGAGTAAGCCTGCTGATACCGCGCCGCAAGTTCCGAAAATGAGCGCGCTTCGTGATTCAAATAGTGCGTGATTTGATTGGCGACCAACTGGCCACTCTCGAGAGCCATCAACATGCCGCTGCCGGTAAATGGATCGATAAAAGCGGCTGCGTCGCCGGCGGTCAGCAAACCTTCAGTGGGCACCAACGATTGCTGTCCAAATGTTTCCAATGAAACAGCGAGCCAATCACTGACCACCCGCGCGTTTTGCAAAGCTGAAGCAGCACGGGAATTCCTGGCGACGACTTCCCTTAAGAGTCTTTCAGGATCAGACTCGCAGCGGCGCACATCGCGAGCTGAAACTATGAAACAGAGATTAGTAAGTCCGCCCTCGATTGCGTTCAATCCGCCATAACCGCCTGGATAAAAATAGAGCTCGCAAGATCCTTCGGTCACTACCGCATTTTTCAGATGTGCTTTGAAGGCAACCAGGCGGGCCTTCTTGTTCACGCGCTGATCGAGTTTCCGCGCTAGCGCACGTGCTCTTCCAGTGGCATCAATCGTAACTTCGGCGAAATAGTCGCGAGACATCTCAGCGGTTTTTAGAACTGTACCCAGGACCACGCCATCTTCAATTATCAACTGAGTGGCGTGCGTCTCTTCCAGCACAGTAACTCCGACTTCCTTCCCGCGCTGAAGCAGGTTGTGGTCCATCGCAGCGCGACTAAGACCAAAGGCCCTACCGCCGCCAAACCACGAGCTGGGAACGGTCACTGAATGTCCACGGCGAGCGTAAAAAACGGTTCTGTTTAAGCCGGCGCCGCCCGAAGCCACCATGCTCTTGGCTACTCCCAGGCGCTCAAAGTGTTCCCAACATTCAGGCGAGATGAATTCCCCGCACAGTTTTGGCCGAGGGAACTTCTTCTGTTCCACGAGCAAAACGGAGACACCCTGCCGAGCGAGATGGATCGCGGCACTTGCACCGGCGGGCCCGGCTCCGGCGATGATTACGTCAAACCTGTTTCCTTCAGGATTCATGACACCAGTCGGCTGCTATCGTGCTCGCGCTCCCAGAAGCAAGATTCTTCTCACCCTGTAAGACCAGTCGAAAGGGAAATCTCCGTTTCATTCTCACGTTAGCGAGGTCAGCTTTTTCTGCCAGCGCTAAGAGCTCGTGTGGCTTGAAGCTGCGCAGGATCGAGAGCGCGCCGTCTTCGCGGAGGAGGCGAGTGTGCAGCACGAGCTTTCCAACGGTGGTGTACAAAAAATACGCGATCGGGTGGCGATGCAGATCGATGACGAAGATTTCTCTTGCGGCAACGCGGCTTAACTCGCGAAGTATGCGGACGACTTCATCATCGGTGAAATGATGAGTGAAGAGCGAGCAGATCGCGTAGTCGAAGGCGTTTTCCCGGAACGGAAGTTGAAGAGCATCTGCTCGTAGAGCAGCCACGCCATTGCCGGAACCCTCAAGGATTGCTTCAGCCGAGCGAGCATTCAGTTCCAGTCCCACGAGTGTAGCGCGTCTGTTTGTCTTTCTGGCCCAGGCGGCGGTGATGCGCAGCAGCTCGCCTGATCCGGCGCCGACGTCGAGCACTGAAAAAGCCTGCAGGCCACACCGATGGATACTCGTTAAAAGCGAGCCCTTTAACGCCCATGCGTCGCCCATCCATTTGTTGACGCGTTGGAGTTCAACAATGCAGCCTTCGTATTCTTCGGCTGTGTAGTCGCCCTTATCGATGTGCTCAAGTTCAGTACTGCGTTTATGAAAACGTTCAAACACCTAGACTCTCTCCACCACCAGCGCGCTGTTCTTTGAACCAAAACCGATGCAGTTGCAAAGCGCGACCCGTACATCAGCTTCTCGTGTTTTATTGGGAACGTAATCGAGGTCGCAAGCAGGGTCGGGTTCGTCAAGGTTGATGGTGGGAGGAATAGCATTGCGTGTGATGGCACAAAGTGCAGCGCCGAGGCCGGCGGCGCCACTCGCGCCCTGCGGATGGCCGATCTGCGACTTAGTCGCCGACATCGGAATGCGTTTGGCATTGCCATTCAAAGCGAGTTTCAGCGCACTCGTCTCAATCCGATCGTTAAGCAGCGTCGAAGTACCGTGCAGGTTTACGTAATGAACGTCCGCCGGGGTGCGACCGGCATCCTCCAACGCAATCTTCATCGCTCGGGCTGGCTCGTCGCCGCTCTCCTCGAGTCGCACTCGATGATAAGCATCGCAGGTCGCTCCATATCCAGTAATCTCGGCGTAACACTTCACACCGCGTTCGATAGCGTGTTCCAACACCTCGAGCACATAAATCCACGCACCTTCGCCCAACACGATGCCGGATCGATCGCGAGAAAAAGGTCTCGAGGCCCGCGCGGGTTCATTATTCCACTCGTTCGTAAGCACGGTCATCAGGTTGAAGCCAGCGAGAATGCCAGGCGCAATCGGCGCGTCGACACCGCCTGCCACCATCATGTCCTGGCGGCCCACCGCGATGTGTTCAGCGGCATAAGCGATCGCGTCAGTAGAACTGGTGCAGCCAGTCGAAACAATGTGGGAAAGGCCCCTGAGACCAAAAGCCATCGACAACTCGCTGGAAAGTCCACCGTGTGTTGAAGAGGGGATTGTGTAGACACTGGCCTTATGAGTTGGGCCAATGTACCAGTACTCATACTGTTGTTCAGTAAATGCGAGTCCCCCACCGCCCGTGCCGAGTACCACACCAATTGCGCGGCGTTCATCGAGCGAAAGATCGGTTGTGTCCAATTGCGCGTCTTGCAGTGCTTCTCTGGCTGCCGCCAGTGCCAGCGGAACGGTGCGCGGAACATGCTTGCGATCTTTTGGATTGAGTTGGCTTTCCCAGTCGAAGTTCTGTACCTGGGCTGCGATTTTGACCGGAGACTTGGATACGTCGAAGGCTTCAATACGTCGCACGCCGCTTTCGCCGTTCAAGAGTGCGTTCCAGAAAGCGTCGCGGCCGATGCCGATCGGAGTGACACAGCCCATGCCGGTAATTACCACGCGCCGCGGTCGTTTGAATCGGCTCAACATCAGGCGCTATCTCCAATTTTGAATGCGCGACTTTGAGATCCAAAAGATGCCGTAGGATAGCAGAAGCGGTGAGGCGGGAACACGGGGGGAGGAAGACAGTTGAGACGCGGGGACACGGGGACGCGGAGAGGTGGGGTTGCAGGTTTAGTTCTGGAGAGTGACAAGGCTAAAATTTTCATTGATCAATTTGACAGTGATCATTTGTCATTTTCGGACCTCCGGCTGCCGAGGGAGTTTGGCTAACCTGCGGGGTCTTACTGCTCATCTGCGCGCGTTGGATTAAAGCTGATCGTTGGAACGCCGGCGGTCTGAAATGAAAAATGATTACTGTCAAATGAGATATGGCAAATTATGGCAAATGAGATATGGCAAATAATGTAAATAACTTTTCTTATACCCGCCCCTTGGCAGATTTGTTGTCACATCCTCCCATCCAGTGGTGTTAACCCCTACAGAACCGCAGAATCCGAAACTCAGGACAGCTTAATTTAGGAGATGACGATCATGAATAGATGGTTACGGCGAAGTGTGCTTCTTGGTGCGTTGCTAGGCGTTGCGAGTCTTGGTGCGTTGGCCCACGGCCACGATGATGACAAACGCATGACCTGCAACGGTGGGTGGAATAGCGACAGACTTGCGACCCATTGTGAAATTCGGGAGCAGACGGTTCCCGCGACAGGCAGCGTAATCACCGTCGATGCTCGCAAGAACGGCGGCGTGTCGGTTAAAGGCTGGGACCGGAATGAAATCTTGGTTCGCTCCCGCGTGCAGGCCGGTTCCCCCACACAAGTTGAAGCGGAGACGCTGGCGAAGCAGATCGTCGTGCAAACTGCTGGCGGAAAGATCGTAGCCCAGGGACCGGAGAATCGTAAGGATTACCAGTGGAGTGTCAGCTACGAAGTGTTTGTTCCGCGGCGTTCGGATCTTTCGCTTGAGTCTCACAACGGTGGCATCGCGATCTCGGATGTAACCGGAAAGCTTGAGTTCAGTGCTTTGAACGGGGGCGTGGTGTTGCGCCGCGTTGGCGGCAGCGTCAAGGGCGGAACTACTAACGGTGGTCTGGTGGTTGAATTGGCTGGCGACCGTTGGGATGGCGAGGCCCTGGACGTGAAGACAACTAACGGCGGTATCGTGATGTCCGTTCCTGAAAACTACTCGGCTCATTTAGAAACCGGGACAGTAAACGGAAGTATCAGTGTGGATTTCCCGGTTACGGTGCAAGGGCGCATCACTCGCGAGTTGGCGGTAAATCTTGGTTCTGGCGGCGCAACCGTCCGCGCGGTTACAACCAACGGCGGAGTGAAAATCAAGCGAGCGGGGATGGGCGAAAACTAATCATGGATTGGTGATTGGTTGCCTTGGTCAGTAGTCCGTTGTCCGTTGTCCGTTGTCCGTTGTCCGTTGTTCTTCTTGGTTACGAGCTAGTTGCGCCTAAGCAAGAACTACGGACCACGGACATACTGGCAACGGACCACTGACAACGGACCACGGACCACGGACTCTTTGGCTTTCACGTTTCCCTCATTTCCTTTAATCTGTCCATGCTAATCCCAACACCAGTATGGACAAATTTCGTATTACTGGCGGCCGTCCTCTCGAGGGCCGCGTCTCGATCAGCGGCGCAAAAAACTCAGCCCTGCCCTGCATGGCCGCCGGACTGCTCACCGCAGGCACGGTTACGCTGCACAACATTCCTTACGTCCGCGACATCATCACGCAACGCCGTCTGTTGGAAGACCTCGGCGCCACCGTCTTAACACCCGAGTTACGCACTCATAAGATCAGCGCTCCGCATATCGAGTTGTTCGAAGCTCCCTATGAACTCGTGAAAACCATGCGGGCATCCGTGTTGGCGCTGGGACCATTGCTGGCGCGCTTTGGCAAAGCGAAGGTTTCCTTGCCTGGTGGCTGTGCGATCGGCACTCGCCCCATCGATCTGCATTTGATGGGATTCGAGAAGCTCGGTGCGGAAGTGAAACTCGAATCGGGAAATGTAGTTGCGCGTGCTCCAAAGAACGGTCGTTTGCGGGGCGGCGAGATCAAGTTTGAAAAAGTAACTGTCACCGGCACTGAGAATCTGATGATGGCGGCAACGTTGGCCCACGGCACAACGGTTCTGCGAAACGCTGCCTGCGAGCCGGAGATTGAAGACCTCGGCGAACTACTCAACAAGATGGGAGCCCGAGTGCGCGGCGCCGGCACGGAGATAATTGAGATCGACGGCGTCGAGGTTCTTGATGGCGCCGAACACACGATCATTCCGGATCGAATCGAAACAGGCACTTTCATCGTGGCCGCCGCCATCACCCGCGGCGAGTTGGAGATCAAGGATTGCCAGCCCGAACACTTGACGAGTGTTCTGAGAAAGTTGCGAGAAGTGGGAGTCGAAATCACCGAGCTGAATCAAAGTACGTTGCTGGCAAGTGGTAAGAATACTTTGATGGCTGCGGACATCACGACGGAACCTTACCCGCAATTTCCTACTGATATGCAAGCGCAGTACATGGCTTTGATGACGCAGTCCGAGGGAAGATCTGTGATCGCCGAGACTGTTTTTGAGAATCGCTTTATGCACGCTTCCGAGATGCAGCGCATGGGAGCCCGGATTCAGATCGATGGGCATCATGCGACGGTTGATGGACCCACGACCTTGACTGGCGCGCCGGTGCAAGCTTCTGACTTGCGCGCTTCGGCTTCACTGGTGCTGGCTGGATTGGTGGCGAAAGGCGAGACGATGATTGATCGCGTCTATCACATCGATCGGGGGTATGAGAAGATTGAAACAAAGCTCAGGGAAGTCGGGGCCGATATCGAACGGATTCGTGAATCGGTAACGTCGCCGCTGTCAGCTTCGGACGTTGCCGGTTTTGGATGAGGTTCACGCGAGTTTGATGTAAACCAATGTCAGCAGAATTCGAAAAAAGACATTTCAATGTCGATGAGTACTATCGCATGGCGCAGGCTGGAGTGCTGAAGCCCGACGATCGCGTGGAACTCATCGAAGGAGACATCATAAAGATGAGTCCCATAGGCAGTCCTCACGCCGCCTGTGTCTCACGGCTCAATCACCTGTTGCAGGCGATTCGCAAGCTCGAGGCAATCGTAGCGGTCCAGAATCCGGTCAGGCTCAGTGAGTTTTCAGAGCCAGTGCCTGATATCGCTTTGCTCAAGCCGCGAAAAGACTTCTATGCTTCACGGCACCCGATGCCGCCGGATGTCCGGGTGATCATCGAAGTTGGAGAAACGTCGGCGGTGTCGGACCGCGTGATCAAGTTGCCCTTGTACGCGCGATCGGAAATCCCAGAGGTTTGGTTGATCAATCTCCCAAAAAAGTGCGTTGAGGTTTATTCTCGAGCTGCGAGTGACGGCTATCAAACAATGGTCAAGTACAAGCGAGGCGAGATTGTGCACTCGAACTCGATTCCAGTGATCGAGATCGCAGTGAACGAAATCCTCGGCTAGCGGAACACATCATGTCTGAAAGTAATTGCCTCTTCTGTCGAATCATTGCCGGTGAGATTCCTGCTGAACCGCTCTTTCAGGACGATCGCTGCATAGCAATTCAAGACATCAACCCACAGTCTCCGACCCACACACTTGTCATTCCCCGCGATCACCTTGAATCGCTCAACGATGCGGGCGCGAAGGACGAGGCTCTCCTTGGCCATCTATTACGCGTCGGCGCCCGTCTGGCAAATGAAGCTGGACATGCTGACGCAGGATTCCGCACAGTCATTAATACAGGCGCTGAAGCCGGTCAGACCGTTTTCCATCTTCACGTCCACGTGCTCGGCGGACGTCAATTGAGTTGGCCGCCGGGATAGCCTGCCCTCCCTCTCAAGGTGGTCAGTAAGTGCAAGCACCACGCCTTTTTCTTAGCTCCTTCGGAGCAAAGAAAATGCGCGCTTCGCTTGGCCAAACGCGCTGCACTACCCACTTTTCAAACCTGCAGATTACTCAACGGAATGATCATTAAGCCGAAAGGAATCCTCAAGCGCAAAGAAAGAGCCCCGACGAGTCTCTTGCGTGCTCATCAGGGCTCCATAAACAATCGACTGTTACTTTAGTCAGCCTTCGGCGCTACCTTGCGTACAGCCTCTGAAACTCCACTTTCATACTTCTTGAAGTTCTCGTTGAAGCGCCGCGCCAGATCCTTCGCCTGCCGATCATATGCTTCCTTGTCAGCCCAGGTATTGCGCGGCTGCAAGACTTCCTCCGGAACCTCCGGACATGTCACCGGAACTCCGACGCCGAAAATCGGATCGGGCCTGGTCTCGACCGTTGAAAGCGAGCCGTTAAGTATTGCGCGGATCATCGCGCGCGTGTGTCCAATCTTCATGCGATGACCAACGCCGTACGCACCTCCACTCCACCCGGTATTGATCAGCCAGCAGGCCGCGTTCGAATCGGCCATCCGTTTGCCCAACAGATCGGCATACACACCGGGATGATGGACCATGAAGGGCGCGCCAAAGCACGTCGAGAAAGTCGCTTCGGGTTCCTTCACGCCACGCTCCGTTCCGGCCACCTTTGCCGTGTAACCAGAGAGAAAGTGATACATCGCCTGCTCCGGCGTCAGCCGAGCGACCGGCGGCAGCACGCCAAAGGCATCGGCGGTAAGCATGATGATGTTCTGCGGATGCCCCCCGCGACCTTCGGGAACGATGTTTGGAATGCTTGTCAGCGGATATGACGCACGCGTGTTTTCAGTCTTCGCGGCATCGTCAAGATCGATGG
>JANNON010000572.1:0-3597 GCA_031399105.1 Blastocatellia bacterium
CACCTATCGTTGTGCCCGTCAAGTTGAGTGCGATTGCTTGGTCCATAACGGATAAACAGATCACATCCATTGTTCAGTTGTCCCCGCCCTCGGGAAATCCGCCTTCGCCAAAAGTTGAAATTGTGAACACGTATACGGCGATACGAGATCAAATTGCTGACTTGGTCGAACACCGTTTCGGCTTGGACGACGCAACGAAATCAAGTTGGGTTGCCGTCCGAAAAGACTTATTGTCCTCTACAATGAACGACGTAGCTGCACAGGCAAATATTTGCATTTCTGTAAGTGCTCAATCCGCCAAACAGAATGCCAGCTCGAAAATAAAGCTTCCGAGCGGCGCTGGAATTGAATGCTCGTCTGATCGGAGTTGCGAATCTAGTCGTACCTGCAACTTCGAAGCCAGTGTTGATAGAAGAGACTGCGATGCCTGTATCCTCTCGCGCCCCCGGCTTTGTTCGCCGAGAGTTTGCGCATTCGGTGGATGCGTTGGTGGGGGTTGCACAGGTGGAGGGTGCATACAGAGAGGACGTGACCCTGTCTGCGCCCTGGCGCAGGGCGTACAAAACGATATTTACAGGGCAGAAGCGGCAGGAAAGAAGCTTGATTGCGAACGGCTGAAAGCGACCGAGAAAGCGACGTGTGAAGTCGAAAAAGCGGGAGAAAAATTGCTGTGCGAGGCAGGAAAAGAGACCCTCAACCGTATAGCTGCTACGGGAAATTTCGCCAATTTGGATGTGGGCACTGAAGTTAAAACAAATGGTCTAAGTGTCTGTTTGCGTGATTTCAAGATGTCGCCAACATTTGACAATGTTAGCTTTGCGTTGGACGTGAATGGTAGTGCATCCGCTGATATCGATGTCAAGTTTGTACCTCTTGATATTGTTGGCCACCTAGCCTGCCAATTCCCTTGGACAGAGTCCAAAACCTTTACAGCCTCTCTTCGTGAGTCACGGGTTAACATTGCTTCCAAGGTTGGATTGGTTGTTGAATCAGCCAAAGCCCGTTTGGACTTTGCGGTAGATGAGATCCCAATCAAGGCTCGCGTGTCCCCGAGTCCTACGGAGTTTTTGCTGACCAGCGTCAACATGAATGTCTCTTGCGCTGGCATGGGCCTCGTCAGGCCGCTGGTCGTTTCTCTAACTCCGTTTATTCCAGAGCTGCGTGGCGAGATCGAAAACAGAGTTCCGGCTCAAAACGTCGCTACTGATCTTGATCTCCCTGTGCAGAGCATTGGCAATCTAAAGCTGAAAGTTGCAGCGCGAGACAATCCTTTGGCTTTCATACTTCTCGGCACACCAGCACAGTAGAGGCGGTAGGGAGAAGAATTATCGATGGCTATACGATTATTCTTATGTGTCGTACTCGCTATAATCGTCTCTAGCCCTGTCCGCGGTGAAGAATGCGTGGAAGATAAACGCCAATTGGAGCTGTTAATTCCCGGAAATTTCAATCCGTTTCAGCCAGCTCCGCAATGCGTAACACAACAGGTTGTCCGTAGAGAATTCTGCGTTCCCCTAAATAGATCAATTTCTCGGTATGATGTGATTGACCAAGTTAAGTCAAACGTTCATGGCGGCGGAGAACGCACCATTGAACGAACAAGTGACCAGTGTGTAAGTGTTCAGTTAGAGGGATATTGCTCTGATCATCGTGGAAACGGGCCACTCTATCAGTGCTCGAATGTTGCATGGGTGGCATTGGTGATTTTGCGACACTGTCCGAGATCAGATTGACCTGTCGGAAACTTAGCTAACCTGCAGAAGAGCGTACTATTAGTTGAGGTTTCGCCCGCAGCAGATCACCGACCTGTTCGAGCCCGGCGCGAAGGGGATCGTCGAGCAGGTGGGCATACCGCTGCGTGGTTTGGACCTGCGTGTGGCCGAGGAGCTTGCCGATCATCGGCAGCGTCATGCCGCCTGAAACGAGCAGGGACGCGAAGGTGTGGCGAAGATCGTGGATGCGGACGGCGGGCAGTTCCGCCCTCGTCCGGACATCTTCCCAGAACCGCTTGATGTCCTGAAGCGGCTTGCCTTCGGCATCGCCCGGAAACACCCATTCGCAGTCTTCGGGCACCCGCAACCGTACGGTGCGCAGCAGCGCGGCGGCGGAAGCGCTGATCGGCGCGCGATGCAGACGGCGCTGCTTCGTGGTGGCGGCGGGTTTGATCCAGACGGCGGCGTCGAGATCGAATTGGTCCCAGCGCGCACCCAGCACTTCGCCGCGCCGTGCGCCGGTCAGCAGGATCAAGCGTACCGCATCGGCGGCGCGTCGGTTCGGATGGGCATCGAGCGCAGCGGACAGCCGCCCGATTTCCTCGGTTGAGAGATAGCGATCCCGGGGCGCTTCGGCGTTCCGTGCGAAGCCTGCGGCGGGGTTGTCGGCGCGGATGCGCCAGCGGATCGCGAGGTTGAACATCTTGCGCAGGATTTCGCCGAGGCGGTTCGCCCGCACCGGCGTGGGTTTGCGGCCTCGCTTTCCCGGCGTGCCACCGGCGATCTGGCGGAGAAGCCTATCGACATCATCGGGCTGGATCTCCGCCGCCTTGCGCGGACCCCAGGCCGGTTCGACCAGCTTGCGCAGCATCGACGCCTGATCGTCGCGGTTGCGCTTCGCAAGCTTGGCGGCGTGTTCTTCGAGATAACGGTCGATGAGCTGCCGCACGTTCGGCGACTCCCGGGCCTCGTCGCGTTCGGCCATCGGATCGCGGCCCTGATCGATTTCGCGCTTGAGACGCTTGGCCTCTTCGCGGGCGGCGGTGACCGACCAATCCGGCCATGCGCCGATGGTGAGGCGGCGTTCCCGCGCCTCGATCCGATAGGTCAGGATAAAGGCGCGCGTGCCCCCGCTGGTGATCCGCACGCCGAAGCCCACCACCTCCTCGTCATAGACGATGATGTTCTTCGACTTCGGCTGAAGCCCTTTCACGCTGCGTTCGGTTAGATGCGCCTTCATGCTTTCGACCCTTCGTCGCCGCACTCAGCCGCGGTCGACAACGGTCAGCAAGATGCTCTTCGCGGGTCTTCCCATGAATGGCGGGAACGGGCGCAAACCGGGCGGAAAGAGCCCGACGACTCATCAAAATTCAACGGAATGACCCTCAGTTATCGTTTTTCATAGACCATCAACGTTTTTCATGGAAAACTATGAAAGTCATAGAAATTCAAGACGAGTCATCGTTATTCATGGACAAGGCCCCACCAAAGCCGTTTTCAGGAAACGTCATCGTTTTTCACGAACGACGGCTTCCCGTGGAGGCCAAGCCGGTCGGCTATGCAGCCTTGATTGTTGCCTACGGACTTGCAGTGCCGCTTGCGCTTCGGCTCTTCGCCATCGGATCACGTCACAAGATTGTCGAGCAGGATGGCTGGCGCATCCTTACACCGCGCCACGAGCCGCCGGCTACTCTGGAAGGGCATCTCACCTTCGCGCTGAAATATGAAGGGATTGATCTGGCGGTCCTGAAGCGGCTCTTCCAGACAGTTGATCCATCTACCATCACGGAGCTTGTCAGGGCCAAGCCGACTGGCGCCTACGCCCGTCGCGTCTGGTTCCTCTACGAATGGCTCATCGGTGAGCAACTCGATCTGACCGCACTTG
>JANNON010000929.1:0-2566 GCA_031399105.1 Blastocatellia bacterium
GTACTGGAACCTTTGAACAGTTATGATCTCTACTCACTAATTTCTCTTTAAGAGAGGCTCTCATGGTTCAGGTTAGAAGAATGCCATTTAGAGGTTCCGCTACGTTAGGGCGCGGCGTGAATACTCTCACAGGCGAGATCGTTGGCAAAGCGTTGAAGGTCATCAGCAAGGAGCAGGCGACTACTGGGCAGGAAGTTGTCTACGACGTTCAGATTACAGAAACTCATGACGCTCTCATGCAGAGTCTTGGACTCTCTGTAGAAGCAAGTGGCCGATACGGTCTCTTCTCTGCGGAGGGCAAATTTAGCCTTGCGGAGAAGTCGAGTTTTAACGCCCAATCTACATTCGTGGTTGCGAGCTGCCGGGTTCAGAATGCATTTGAGCAAGTCGATCAGGTGGAGATTTTGCCCGAAGCGAGGACGCTGTTGGAGCAGCCCGATAGGTTCAAGACCGCATTCGGCACGTCCTTCGTTCGCGGACTCCAAACAGGTGGCGAGTTCTACATTGTCCTGCAAACTACATCGACTAGCCAGGAGACACAAAGCTCATTGAGCGTCTCATTTCAGGCTGATTGTCAAGGACTCGTTGCTTCTGCCAGCTTTGAGATGGCCTATGACCAGGCTAAGCAGTCTTCGTCTTCTGAAACCAAGGTTTCCGTACTGATGTACCAGCGTGCTGGACAGGACGAGCAAATAAGCTATGTTAGTGACCCCAAAGGCATCATCAAGCGCCTTCAAGAATTCCCTGCGATCGCTCGGTCGAACCCAGCGGGTTACGAATGCGAGGTGGCCGACTACAACACGCTTGCACTACCCGATATCAATCAAGAAGAAGTTGCTGATCGGGAGATGGCGCTTACAGACTGTGCCAAGTTGCGATTGAAGTACATGACATATCGCAACGACATCCAGTTTGCACGTGAGAATCGTATCTTCTTCGCTGATTTGCCGACAGATGACGTACTGGGCGATATGTGGGAAAAGTATAGTCGCGTAGTCGCTGCTGTGCAGCTACATGCTCAGAAGATTGCTGGTCGAAGAATTCCACCTGTCATCTTTGACTTGTCGGCTCTCGAACCACCACTCGATCTACCCATTGTTAATTTTAAGCGCGTAGATGTGCCGTCAGATATACCTGTGCCGTCGCTTGTCGGTAACGCCGTGGAAAACGCAAAGGCTCAGCTTCAATCTATCGGGCTTGAGCCTGAAAGCAGCAGCGTAGCCGTGCCAGGAAATTCCAATGAACCACTCAACATTGTGACGGCACAAGATCCACCCGCAGGAACAAGAGTTCCTCCAAAGACACGTGTGCGCCTAACCTACAACTACGTTGCCTCGGAGCGATTCGACTGGATGAGCAGAGTCAGAGGTACTACCCGCCTTTCAGACTTCACCCGACTCGGTGGCTAAATAAGCGCGATCTCTGATATTGGAGGTTAGATTAACGCAAAGAAACTCAACAATTTTATTACACTCATACTCTTCCTCACCTCCTCTCCCAGCGATCTCAGCCTAACAATTCGGTTGGAGCGGACGTGCAAAGTTTTCTCGCCTCGTTTCGGTATTACTGGTCGCTGCTCAACCGCCCCGTTGGGCTATAAGAAGGCGAGTTCTATGGAGATGGATACTCCCGCGAAATTCAAGGCTACGTTCCAATCTTTAATCCGAGTCGATTTCAATTGGGATCGCTTTCATTCAGAACAGTGGTCGACGACTTCGTTTTTAGTGTCAGACCGCAATGAGCTGGGTAAATTCTTCTTGCCGTGGTATTTGGAAAGTACTGGTCTGGAAGTTGCATACAACCACCCTTATGCACGTCCGATTCAACTTGCTCGAATTCCAGCGGTAATGGCTTCTCTCAATAGTCAACGCCAAGCCGCTATCAAAGATTACACAACGCAATTTTCTGACGAACAACTAGTCGAGTTCTTAGTGCCGAGTTACTATCTTGGGAACAATCGATACCTCGTACTCGATGGCAACCACTGACTCTCGGCGTTGATTCTAGCATCAGTATCATTTAAAATTACGTTCTGGTGTGTCTGTGGCCCTTTGGATGCGCGTTGTTTGCCCGACCTTATCCACTGGGGTGCTGTACAAGAGGTCGAACCAATTGCTTAACTCGTCCCCTATTCGAGCCAAGCCGAGCAAGTGAATTGCGTTGTTAGGCTATTTTGGTCAGCCGAACTAACAAGAGAAGAGCCGCGAATTGGTTTCAGATGGCGGGACAATTCAATCGAATCCTGAATCAGGGAGATCAGCGAATTGTTTTAGTTAGCTGAACAGATTAATCAAGTGCCGAATTTAGGAAGAAAGATGAATTGGTTTAAGGTTGCGAAAATCATCAATCGAATGGTGAACAAGCCTAACCAGTCGCCAGACTGTGTAAAAACTCCGTTCATCGGTTGAGGAAAAAGCTAGCATCAAGTATATGGGCGTAAAAGGAAGCCAAGAATCATGCCCCATCTACAAGGGTTAGAGCGCAATCAAACGCTGCAATTTCCACCCCGACTCGACGACTATATCAGTGCCGAGAATCCCGTACGGTTTCTAGATGTGTTTGTGGA
>JANNON010000940.1:0-1536 GCA_031399105.1 Blastocatellia bacterium
AAAGGCATTTGATCCATTCTTTACCACGAAGGCGGTTGGCGAAGGCACCGGCCTCGGACTTTCGATCTCATACGGAATCATTGAACGACACAGCGGAACTATCACGGCGGTAAGTGAAATCAATGGCGGCACGACCTTCACCGTGCGAATTCCGATAGCAGCAGCGGTAAGCGCAGAGCCGTCTGCGAGTCTGAAGAGCATGCCCAATAATAACCTGGAGGATCAGTTAGATGACCTATAAACTTTTGATAGTTGATGACGAGCGGGCCAATCTACGTTTGTTGGAGCGGCTTTTCCGTCACGATTACTACTGCCTGACCGCGTCGTCGGGCGAGGAAGCGATCAAGCTGCTCGAGCAACACGACGTGGCCGTAATCATCACCGATCAACGCATGCCGGAGATGACCGGCATCGAACTATTGAAGCAGACTGCAAAGAGTCGACCGCATATGGTTCGGATTCTCCTTACGGGCTACACGGAAGTAGCAGCACTCGTCGAGGCGGTCAATTGCGGCCTGGTCTACATGTACGTCACCAAGCCCTGGAACAACGACGATTTAAAGTTGCGGGTGAGTCGAGCGCTGGAGAACTACACCAACAATCGAAGGCGACATGAACTCGATACGGCGAACCAGCGACTCCTGGCAAGGGCTGAGCAGGTTAAGGCTGGTTTTGTGCGGTCATTAGCCGAAGTGTTGCGTATGCGTGAGCCAAGATTGCATGAGCATAGCGCGCGAGTGAGTGAATACGCATTGCGCATGTCAGAAGCTCTGGAGCTTGGCGACGAAATCTGCCGAGAGATAGCGGCGGCCGCGATGCTTCACGAGATAGGCGCGCTGGGTGACACGAGCGCGGTGGAATGCTGGCCCGGTCGCTCGGGAAGTGAAGCGTCCAGATTTTCCCAGAGACAATCGGATCGTGGGGCGGAAATCCTGTCGGGCATCCCTGATTTCAAAGACATGTCCGATATCATTCGTTTTCAACACGAGAGTATTGATGGTTCCGGTTTGCCGCGCGGCTTGATGGGAGATCAGATTCCGATCGGCTCGCGCGTCATTCGCGTTGCGGCAGAATACGACCTGCTGGTGAATGCGAGTGTCGGCGAGAGGAGCAGTCACGCAAAGGCAATCGCAAATATACGACAGCGGTCGGGAGGTGATCTCGATGCCCGATTGGTGGACATTTTGGCTGGCGTCGCGGTGGATTATCCGATGCCTGCGAGTCCGCAACTTACTGATGAAATGACGCCGGGCTTGCTGACGCAGACGGTGAACTGATTCGCGAGACGTTTTAACGTTGAGGTCCGTGTGAAGCAATGCTTTCGCGGACCTTTTTCTTTTGTGTGGATCTGCAAGTGCCCCGATCGTTTCCGGAGATGAGGAACTTTTCTCTCTGGGAGCGCGGACGGCCTCGTCCGCTCGCAAGTAGGCCAAAAGATAGGTTGCATAAGATCTTCCGACTCTGTGGCATTCAATGGTGATGCGGGCGAGGCCGCCCGCGCTCCCAGTGAAAGCGTGGCCCGTCCTCTAAACACCC
>JANNON010000004.1:0-7794 GCA_031399105.1 Blastocatellia bacterium
GTCGCGCGCGCGAAAGAGTTGCTTAAGTTTCCCTGGAACGTCAAAAGGTTCGCGACCAGTGTCCTTCTCAATCACTCCGGAGAGAGTTGTGAATGAAGTGTAAGTAATAGCCTCGCGCGGGGCATAGCCTGCGACTTCTCCGTAGCTAAAACGCAACGTACGGTTGGCGTCGGGATAGGGTTTGGTGCCGCGCATTTCACTCATGCCTTCCACGAGGAATGGCCGCCAGCGTTGAACCGTGGCGTTAAAGACCTCCGTTTCCTCATCGATAGCTTGAACTTCGCGCCCAAGTTCGCCGGCAAACTCAAGTAACGGATCCTGCAACTCTTTCAACTGCGCAGTCGAGAGATCAAACAGGCCGGACAAGGCAGCCTTGGTCGAGAAACGTTTGTTGTCCGTGATGGATCGAGAAAAGTCTTCTTCGGCTCGACGGCGCGCTTCGTCCTGCAGATTTCCGAATCGCTTTTCGATCACCTCGATTCTCTGGCCCGCAGGTAGTTCGGCTGCTTTCCGCAGTAAGTATCTCATCATCTCGAATTCAATCGTGGGGTTGTGCTCGGCAATAATGTAATCCAGTTGTTCTCGAGCTCGTGTTACCGCAGCCGCGCCTAGCGCCGGACTCCGCTCTGCCTCAGGCTTCCCTTTTTCAGCGGCCACGCGTTGGGCCAGATAAGCGATGCTAAGTAGATCGGTCGCGCCAAAGATTTGGGGAATGAGGAGGTCCCGAAAGCCGCTGGCCGTGAGTTTTTGGTAAGACTTCTCGAGTGAGGGCAATACTTCGCCGTACTTTGCATTGCGCGTCGGATTTTCATTGACCCAACGAGTAAACTGAACCTCGTCACTGCGCTTTCTATCTGCCAGACCTGCACGACGCAGCGCCAGAATCGACCCTTCAAAATTCTTGAGCGTGTTTGAGAGATCAAATATTGTGCTTTGCAGTTTGACGCGCAATGTCGGATCGGTACGCCCCACGCTCTGCAATATTTCGATTTGATGAGTGAAGAGGTCTACCTGGAAAGGAAGCGCGATCTCCTGGTTATAAGTCACTGAGTAACTTTCACGGTATCTGCGCGTCGAACCGGGATAGCCCATGACCATCATGAAGTCGCCCTCTTTGACTCCACCGATTGAGAGCGACAAGAATTTCTTGGGTTTGAACGGCACGTTGTTCTTCGCATACTCTGCCGGTTTCCCGTCTGGCCCAACATAAGCACGCATGAAAGTAAAATCCCCGCAGTGTCTGGGCCACTCAAAATTGTCCGGATCGCCGCCAAAAAAGCCGATGTTTTTTGGCGGGGCATAAACGATTCGTACGTCGCTCAGTATGAGGTAGGTGAATTGATAATAGGAGAGACCCTCCAGCATCGGCAGCACGTGCACATGAATCCCATTCGCTGGTTGCGAGCCAGATGTTTCCATTGCCTGGATTTTCTTCTCAATAGCATCCACCCGATCTGCGGGAGCTAAGGTCGCCGAGATGCCGGACAGGACGTCGGACGTCACGTCTTTCAAATCCTGCGTGATCGTTACCGTGTAATCCTTCGCAGGCATTTCCTCCGCACGCGTGCGCGCAGTGAAGCCTTTGGCTCCGTAGTCTTTGGTCGTATCTGACGCAGCCACCAGGGCGTCGAAAGCCACGTGGTGATTTGTTAAGAGCAGTCCTTCGGGAGAGACGAACTCGCCCGTCCCTCCACCAACGATCACAACTGCGTCCTTAATACTCACTCCCGTGGGGTTGTAGATCTCAGTAAGCGGAATCTTGAGACCGCGTCGTTTAAGCTCATTAATCGGCAGTTTGCTGAGCGTGTCCGGCAGGAGCATGCCTTCGTCAGCTCTGCCAAGCGTTGGCACGAAGCCCATCAGGAATGAGAGCGTCAGCACAATTGCGATCTTGTGCGAGAAGTTTGAGCGCATCAGTAGAGATCCTTTGTCGGAAGGTTTCGAATTGATTTCGATACTAGCAGAGTGAGTGTAGCCGAGAAACTAGTTGGGCCAGAGCGAACCAAAAAAGAGAAAGACCCGAGAGTTGCCATCCCGGGTCCGTTGGTTCTTCTGCGATTCTGGTTATGGTTTGAAGCTGGTTAGCAGGTATTGCAGTGGGTTGACGGGTTCATCGTTGATTCTTACTTCGTAATGCAAGTGTGGACCAGTCGAGCGCCCAGTTGAGCCGACCCGACCAAGAAACTGAGCTCGTTCCACCGCTTGATCGAGCGTTACATCAATGCGAGACAAGTGGCCGTAGCGCGTGGTCAATCCACCGCCGTGATCGATAACGACGAGTTGTCCGTAGCCATTTTGCCAGCCCGCAAATACAACTTTTCCGCTCGCCCCGGCAATAACTGTCGATCCGTACTCGGCATCGATGTCCTGACCCGAATGAAACTCATATGAGCTACCGCCAAAAGGGTTTCGCCTGCCGCCAAAGCCGCTCTCCAACTTTCCATCGACCGGCCAAAGCGATGGGGTATAGCCACGACTGCGTAACACCGCCTCATAGGCCCGCATGTTTTGTTCAAGTCTGCTCATCTTAGCTTCGATCACCGCGAGGTTATCGGCGTCGAGCGGCATCGCTGGTCCGCCGGTACCGGGAGCGTTTGTTTCTTGATGAACTACACCCGACTTTTCAGCTAATTTTCGCGACGTGTCCTCCACGGCTTCCACGCGATTATTGAGTTGGTTCAACTCCTCGCGTTGCTGCGCGTTCTCCGCGCGCAGCCTCTCATTCTCAATCTCAATTCTCAGGTGGATTGCTTGCTGCGTCAGGCCGTAGAAACCATAGGCAGCGCCTGACAAAAGGACCAGACCGCAAACTCCAAATAGTCTGAGCCATCGCTTTTCAACACAGAACCGGCGAATTTGGGAACGGGAACGAGAGGTATGAGCAATTATGAAAGCGTAGAAACGATCGTCACTGGCCATGGTTCAAGGACTCCTTGCTGCATCAGCGCGAAGATCGGGGGTAGCGCAGGCAACCGCAAAACGCACCTTGCCTGGAGGCAACCGTGCTTGAAAATAAATTTTACGAGGTGCTGTATTTAGACCCGCTTGTAGAATTTGCAGCGAAGGAAGTCACCCCTGCTTGGGTAAGCATCATTCGGCCGTGGCCTGCAAAGTACGGTGACCCTATCACACGGTTACAAGGCATTGCAACCGAAGGAACTTTGAAAAGAACTGAGGAAAAAGAGGGTGGGCGTTTAAGTTATAGCGTTCTCAAAAGATAGCCGAGCTAAAAGTCTGCGGCTTCCGAGCGACGGCGACAGCGATCTCGAAGGATGAAAAAGAGGATCAGAATCACGACCGCCACAAATACAACAATGACGGCAATCTTTACGACAATTAGGAGCACACCAACCAGCGCGATGAGATCTTTCAGCAGAGCCACGACCACAAGGACGAGAGCTGCAATGCTTCCCAGGGCGCCAAGAATCTTGAGTAAGAGTGCCATATCGACAACCTATGATCTTCGTTCGAACGGCAATGCCGTAACATTCTTCTGACCAAACTGAGTGGTTTCTCCGGTCCGAAAACGCTGTGTCTCACCTTGGGTGGTCACGACCACAGACGGTGGCGGCCTCCGAGAATCGAAACGTACGACGCGATCCGATGACTTGCGTCTGCGAATATAGTCGAACAGCATGTACGCTCCTAATAGCACAAGCGCTACCGGCAGCAGCTCGCGAACCGGCAGTTGAATTCCGAGCAACGTATGCAGCAGAAAAATTGTGCCGATAAGTACCAGCGTCACACCCCAGGCAAAGGGATTTCCATAGAGACGCCGGGCAATAACGTCTTCCTCTGTATCGGGTGACAACCCGGCGCGCATCAATTGCGCCGTGCGGCACGCGTCGACCGCGGCGAAAAGCCATGTTCCCAGGACACCCAGAACGAAGAAATGCATGCCCTGAGTCAGGACTGCCATTTGAAAAAAGCTCGCAAAGATGGCGAAGTGCACAATCGCCTTGGCAGTTTGACCGTTGTATGCAGCGCCCAAACCCGGAACAAAGGACAGCAGCGTCGCCACAAAAGGCGAACTCTTGCGCCTAATCACATATGAAGCATTTGACTGCGCCTGATTGCGCAACAACTCAACTCCGGCAACGATGCAGTCCTGACAGAACGGAAACCCACGAATGCGATGATCGCATGCCGGACACAGCCAGCGAGCGCACTGGTTGCACTGGACCACCGCGGGGTTTTTCTGATGATAGGCGCAGTACATCATTTCAATTACTTCTCACTCGACTTGCTAGTGTTGCCATTTGATCCAGTCTTAGTTCCAACTGGCGATTCAGAGGGCTGCACCTGGTTCGCATTCCCAGGAGTATTGCTCGCCGCTGGCTTCTTCTCGCCAGGTTCCCCGCCGATCAACCCTTTCAGTCCATCGGTGAGCTCTTTGATGCCGCTCTTCGATTTGCTACTGGTGCTCTGTTCCGCCAGCCGCAAACTTGCTGCGTAAACTCCTCCTATCGAACCGTCCGTTGACACTGTATTAGTCAAAACAAAGACGGCCACCAACAGCATTGTGGCAACTGTGGCCAATTGAGGCGATACGATTGGATCAAGCAAACCGCGCAGCCAGGAAGCAACTCGCGAAGTGAGTGGAGCCTGGAGTTCCTCGGCTTTCATTGTTCCGATCGTTGCCTGCAGGATGCGTGCGTTCAGCCCAACGGGAATCGGCATTTCTTCCGCAACATAGGTGTAGCACGCGCCAATCGAACGAACGACCTCCCCCGGCAATTCAGTACAGCGCGTGCAAAGTGCCGCATGCCGCTCCCATCGATGATAAAGCGGCGCCGGTAGAAATCCGTCGAGATAGTCGGTCAGGGATTCTTCAAAATCTTCGCAGTTCATGGCTAGCTCAGGGGTTGTTTCCCTGAGTATTGCGGCTTCCAAATCACGAGGCGGTGGCGGTACCGATGCCATCCTGCAAGCCTGCAGTGTATTCCTTACCTCAGTGAGCGTGGAGTGGCAAACGGGACAACGTAAAGCGTGCGCAGCAAACGCACTGTGGCTCTCAGACTCTAAGACGCCGTCGAGATAATCAGTTATGCGGTCCTCAAACTCAGTACAAAGCATTCTAGTTTTTCTTCCTGCCCCCAGTGCCTTCTTGAGCCCGGACACTCCCGCGCGAGTGACCGGACCATCGTAGTTTAGGTCTCGCTCATTGCAACCACTTTCATGCGCCGGAGAATCTTGGCCAATTCAATTCGTCCGCGGTTAATCCGCGACTTGACCGTTCCCTCGGGAATTCTCAAAAGATCGACGATTTCCTGATAACTCAACTCTTCAATATCTCTAAGAATCACGCACGTTCTTAAATCGGGTGACAACTTGTCAATTCCAGCCTGCACTTGAGTTCCCAACTCCTGCCGCTCCATCTCCTTATGAACCGAGTTGGTCGAGGTGTGCAGATGATAAGTATGGTCAGCAAGATCGTCGGCCTGATTATCGTGTGGCGTGCGTTGTCTTTTACGATAATCGTCAATGATCAGATTGCGCGCCAGCCTCATCAACCAGTTCTGCAAGTCGCCCTGTTTATGGTCGTATTGATCCAAAGAACGATAGACCCGAATAAATACTTCCTGGGTCAAATCCTCGGCCGCGTCCGCGCGCGAAGTAAATCGATATGCAAGGTTGTAGATTCTTCGGGAGTAGCCCTGAACAATCTCTTCCCATGCCGCCCCATCTCCTGCGCGACATCTGCGAATTAACTCGGCTCCTTCGCCGGTAACCAAAGCTTTTGCAGCCCCCACCTGTTGCTTCTCCGGTCCAAACCAGGTCAATTTTGACTCGTCCTTGTTAAGGTGGAACACTTCCCAGTCAGCACCGGATTACGACTCTTCAAGAATTAAAGTTCCCGTGGACATTGGCAGGTACTAAAAACGTAAACTCACACCTCAAGCTCGGCAAAGCTGAGGGGCCCCTCCAAATAAACGCTTGCAACCGTTTCCGGGCCCAGATTTCACGCTCGCCTGTTCAGCAAATCCGACCAGTTTCACTGCCTAGCTGGTTTCTTGCCGCCTCTACTAAACTGTAGTAGCCTCTTCGCTCGGCCCTATATCTTGTGGTTTGACAGAAAATGAAGTCAAGCTACGTCTAACTTAAGCCAATCCATTGAAACGCTCAAGAGCCCGCAGATACATCGAATTTAGCACCCTTTGCCTATTGGCTATCGCCATTTTCTGGTGGTTTGGGCGCAGCCTCGATTGGAAAGAGGTTGGCGCGGCATTACGACAAGCCGATTGGCTTCTGCTCGGGCTCGCGGTCCTGATTATCTCGTCGGTATACCTCTTTCGCGCCTGGCGCTGGAAGGCTCTGCTCGCGCCTCTCGGTGAAGCGAGTACCTCGAACCTCTTTGTTGCGACGACGGTGGGCTTTGCCGCAGTGTTCTTGATCGGACGTGCAGGCGAGGTCGTGCGTCCGGTTGTGCTTCCGATGAAGGAACCACGCATTCGCACGAGCGCATCCTTCGTCACCATTCTGGTTGAGCGCATTTACGACATGATGGCAGTGGTGCTTTTGTTCGCAGCCAACCTGCTCTGGTTTCAGCCTCCGGCGAGTAATGGTGTCGAATTCTCCCGTGTGCGAGTCATTGGAGTGGTGTTGCTCATATTGACGGTTACAGGTGTAGTTGGGCTCACGTGGTTCCGGAAACGCTCTGAAATAGCTATCAGGATTTGGAAAAGACTCTTCGACAATCGCTGGTTTGTGCCTGCTGTTTTGAATCGCGCTGGTCTTAGTTTGCTTGAACAACTTGCCCGTGCCTTACGAGTTCTGGTGGACGCGCGCGAATTAGCAGTAACCGTTGGCTGGACGGCGCTGGTGTGGATCGGAATTGCTCTGGGCAATTTGCTTGTAATTCGTGCTTTCGCCCTGGACTTTGGAGTTGGAGAGGCCCTGTTCGTACTGGGTTGGTCTCTGGTCGGCTCTCTAGTGCCAACGCCAGGGGGCGCTGCGGGGGCTTTTCATGCTGCAACCGCAGCCGGTTTGATCGTGCTGGGAGTCACAAAAGAGACCGCCGTGGCGATTTCGATTGTGATGCATTTGGTGGATTTTGGTCCGGCGGTGATTTTCGGGTTGTTCTACTTCCTGCGCGGCGACATAAATATTTCGCGGCTAAGAAGACTGGCCGCTGCTGAATCAGCAGAGGTTGCGGTCGTAGACGATAAGGCTCCAAAAAGTGATTTGAAGGCAGAAACGGGAACCCAGACGTCGGACATCAAGGAGGGCTACGCCGGTTCTTAATTTCTCTTTGAGGTAAACTGAGATGAAATGTCCCTTTTGCGGATACCTGGAAGACAAAGTAGTGGATTCTCGCGAGTCGCGTGAAGGTGAAGCGATCCGACGCCGTCGTGAATGCTTGCGATGTGAGCGGCGTTTTACCTCGTACGAACGATCGCAGTACGGCACCAACCGTCTGGCCGAAGGCAAGCTCCCGCTCTGCGCGGAGATGTGCTCGACCAAGTCGCTGCTCGCAGGCGACGGCGACATCATCGCGAAGATCTACAAGGAACGCGTTTCGAAGCGCGGCTACGGCTCCGGCGCCTGGGGCTGGAAAACCGCCTATCGCGAAACCATCGCATCCTGAGCCGGAATCATCTGTGCGGCGGGGTTTTCCCCGCCGCACGCAACTTCAGAACGCACCAGAAAAATAGGGAGGAGCGAATGACACACTTTCTCGCTCATATCCGGTTCGCCGCCGCAGCTCTTGCCGTCGTCTTTGTGATCGGCGTTTGCGCCCCGGCCACCGCGCAACAGCCAAGCTCCGTCAATCCGAATGCGAACGCCGTGAAG
>JANNON010000020.1:0-2175 GCA_031399105.1 Blastocatellia bacterium
TGAACAGCGACATCATTGAAGTGTATTCGTGGGCCACCCCGAACGGCCACAAGGTCCACATCATGCTGGAGGAGTGCGGTTTGCGATTGGGCCAGAACTCGGGCGAGAGGATGACTGGAACGTCTTATATGAGCGATCGACGATGAATCGCATCGGACAGGATAATGTGCAGCAGCGATTGGATTGTGTCAGCGTCGTTAACACCTGGCTTAGAGTTGCCGACTTGAAACCGCAGTTAGTGTACGACTGGAACCCCTTTGACCACGAATGGAAAAGTATGAAGGTCGCAGATACGCCGCGACTGCGAGAAGGTACTCATATTAGATTCGAAACGGATCACTTTCGGGGCAGTTCTCTGTTCGCACATTTAGCTTGTCAATTAATGACTATCGCGCTTGGTCACGGGGTCGCCGTGTGCAGCGCTTGCGGCAAGATGTACGGACCTCGAAAACGCAAGCCCAAACATGGTCAAAACAATTACTGCGGTAAGTGCGGAGTCAAAGCTGCGCGACGTGACGCTTCTAGTCGTTACCGAGCAAGGCGCCGGAAAGAGTAATTACGCCAGCGACAACGGACAAGGAGAACTTGGTTGGACGTGAGAGATACGGACAATAATCAATTAAACGAGGCCTTATCTAGGCACCTCGAACGGCAGGCTGACCTTGCAACAAAGATTCCTCCAATGGTCCTGCTCTATCCGATTGATCAAGGCTATCTCAAATCGATGATCGTCCGGCGCGTATGGATGCTGAAACTTTGCTGCATGGTTCCTGGTGCAGAACATATTCTCGATGACAATAACGAGGGACGCGAAGGCATTACGAGACCAGATTTAGGCTGGTATTGCCTGAAAGATTTTGGGCGTGTAACTGGACCCATCTTGAGGTGGGCAAAAAAACACGAGGCCGCAATAAAGCTCCTTCCAAAAGTCGCAACCCTTCTTGAGTCCTTCGAGAAGGATAACGTGACCAAGATCTTAAAGACTGCCGGCAAGACCACATCAGAATTACCCGTTCCTGAGAGTCACCTACCATCAAATGCTGGCACGACTCTTCCAGATTCAGCTCCATTGCGGCTTGTCGGAATTCGTAAGAGCGACTATCGCGTACTTCACGGACAGGGGTTGGTATTCTTGCAAAGAGTATTCGAACGCTATGAACCGTGCGGCAATTTGAGCCTTTATAGCGAAAACGACAGCGTGCTTTGGTTATGCCATCATCACCTCGAAGAGATGAAGAAAACACGCGCGGCCCAGGAAACGATTCGCCGCGACGAACTCCTGACAAGGTACCTCCAGAAGGTCGAGAGCCAAGTTAGCAGCGTTCGCATCCTGGGTGATTCGGTGCCACGGAAATTAGAGGAAGTATTCGTCGACCTCACGGTTACAGTTGACCCTAAGTGGCCATCTTCTGAAACGCAGGCAGAGTACATGGGTTTGATGGATGCAGAACTAAGACGTCGACGTAATCCACTGTCAAGGGAGTATGGAGAAGGCCAGGAACGCCTTCGGAAGGGGCACACAGTTCAACCTGAAGTATTATTGCAAGACCATCGACGAGCCATCATAGTTGGCGCACCTGGAAGTGGTAAGTCGACAATGCTGCGTTACCTCGCATACAAGACTCTCCAGGAAACAGAGAGCCTGCCAGTCTTCCTTGAACTCAAGACAATTCAAAAAACTACATTTGATTCTGCCGAAGGCAAGTTTACAAATCTGGTCTTTTTGGTCGGGATAGACCGCCTAGTTTGCCAGTCAGAATCAGATCGCGGAGCAATGCGGAAAGAGTTTTTGGAACGATTGAAGAAAGGTCAGGTATCGATATTTCTGGATGGTCTCGATGAGGTTAGTGGAAAAGAGTTCTTCACTTCTTTGCGTCTTTCCGTTAGAGAGTTTCTGCAAGATAGCGATTACCAGAATGCGCGCCTCTTTATCTCAACACGACCGTATGCGTTCAAAGATCGCTTCAGCCGCGACGAGGCAGAAGAAATGGAGATTGAACCTTTCAATCAAGAACAGATCGAAAGATTTGTTGGCCACTATTATCCGGGCGAGCCAGAGGCGAATAAGTTATTAGTGGAGTTAAAGCGAAGGCCAGAATTGTGGGAACTAGCAAGAGTTCCGGCGCTACTAGGCTTTCTCCTTTTACTATATCGGAAGCATAGAGTCGCCCCCGA
>JANNON010000039.1:0-3947 GCA_031399105.1 Blastocatellia bacterium
ATGTTCTGTCTGGGGGTTTACCCCCCCCAAACTCGGCCCCCCCGCAGGGGGGGGTAAACCCCCCCTTCCCAACTGCAACTTATCCAGCTTTTCAGTGTCCCCGTCTCCCCGCGTCCCCGTGTCGCGGTGTCACCCCGCGTCCCGTCTCCCCGCGTCCTCACTCCTCTCCTTCATCACCGCCGCCACCGGTAAGCGGCGTCGTATCGTCACCGAAGTACGCGGAGTAGATCTCTTGCGCGCGATCAAGATCGCGCTCATCGACGAGCACAATGCTGCCCGTCGAGGCCGTCGCCAGCAGTGGTGCCAACGCGTCGGCCCCGCCAGACTGCACCGCAGAACGAATTCCGTTCTGTCGCAACATATCGTTCACCATCTCTGCTTCAGGCGGTGAACCGAGGTGATGCAGAGGCACAAAGCGCGCATCGCTATCATCGGTGGCGGTGGCCCTATCGAGTTGTGGCACCAGCTCCGTATTGTCGTCCGGACAGCGAGTCACACCTGCTTCATACTCCGATTCACAAACTGGACAGAACATTGGAATCCTCCCGGGATTGTTAGCGATGAGCCCACGGCAGCTCGTCTGGTTTTTTCTACTTCGCAGCCTGAACAGGCGCTTCAAAAGGAATATCCTCGAAAGAGGTCATATCCTTGAAGGCATGAAAACGATCGTTTATTTCGTCATGAGTCAGCCGGCGAACGCGTTCAGTGCCAAATTCTTCAACGTTGAAGGAAGCCATCACCGAACCGAATATCATCGCGCGCCTCATCGCGGCATCGTCCAGGACCGCCTCACTGGCCAGGTACCCCATGAAACCGCCGGCAAATGTATCTCCCGCGCCGGTTGGATCGAATACCGATTCGAGTGGGTACGCAGGGATCGCGAAATAAGTGTGCTGCGTAAACAACGCGGCGCCGTACTCCCCGCGTTTTACTATCAACGCTTTCGGCCCCCATGACAGAATCTCGCGGGCAGCCTTGATGAGGTTAGGGATCTCAGTCAGTTGGCGCGCCTCAGCATCGTTGATGATCACGACATCCACGCCCTTGATCGTTTTTAGCAGCGACTCTTTGGCAACGTCGATCCAAAGATTCATCGTATCGAGCGCGACCAACTCAGCCTTCGGTACCTGCTCGCGCACCTCACGCTGCAGATCTGGTTGGATGTTACCGAGAAACACGAGGCGCGACTTCTTCGAATCCGCGGATAACTTTGGTTTGAAATCAGCAAAGACATTCAGCTGCGTATCAAGAGTGTGGGCCACATTCAAATCGTAATCGTAGCGCCCTTGCCAGCGAAACGTCTTGCCGTCCGCGACTCGTTCGAGGTCCTCAGTGTTGATGTTATGCGAGTCGAACACGCGTTGTTCTGCTTCACCGAAATCTCCACCAACAACGCCGACTATGCGAACCGACGTAAAGAAACTTGCTGAAAGGGAAAAATGCGAAGTCGAGCCGCCGAGCATCTTCTCGCATTTTCCGAAAGGGGTTTCCACGGCATCGAAGGCTACCGAACCAACAACCAACAGGGACATTTTATGGGTCTCCAGGAACCAGTATCTAAGAGCTAGTTATCTAAAAACTTTCCAACGATGTGGGGTTTTGTGCAATTGCTTTGGAAACAAATTGACGGCTTTGCCGCCTTCATTGCGGTAAGGCTATGCCTTACCGAAAGGCTACGTGTCAGAAAGGCTATGCCTCGAAGACGAAAAAGGCGGAGCCTCGTCGAAGTATCTCACTGCTCGGTAAGCCAGAGGCTTACCGCAAGGAAAAAGGCCAAGCCGAAATAGGAGTGACGTCTACTTTTCCTACTGCTTAACGCCTTCAACTGCCTGTCTCGGTCCACCAAGAGCTGACAAACTCTCTTGCGCCTGCTTGAAGAATTCACTCTGCGGATGATCGCCGACAAGTTGCGAAAGATAATCACGCGCATCCTCGCGCAGTTGATCGGGAGTCTTGTCCTTCGCTGATTGTTTGCCCTTGTTCTCGGCCAGACGGAGGCTGCTTTCCGCCGCGATGTATAGAACCTTGTCCATCCTCGAGAACGTCGGGTTGCCGGCAATGATCTCTTCGCAGCGTTTGATCGCAGCGACATAAGCCTTCTTTAGTTTGAAGTAATGCCAGGCAACCTCCAGATTGTGAGCCGAGTCTTTTTCCAGTTCGGCGTCGCGGAGAGTCGAGGAGTCAGGCCCGGCTTTCACCGCTCCCTGCGCCTGAATTGAGGGTGCGTGCACCGCGGAGAGGAAAAGGGCAGCCGCCAATCCTAAGAATATCTTTTTCATTATCGTGCCTTTCTTGGAGTGACAAGTGACAAGTGACAAGTGACAAGTGACAAGGTCAGCTCAAAGATTCTAGCCACTGGTTCTTTGCATTGTATTTGGTCATCGTCAGCTAGTCGTTACTTCTCACTTGTCACTTGTCACTTGTCACTCGTCACTATCTTCCTTGTTACTCATCACTCGCCTTCACGTATTTCCCGATCACGGCCTCCAGCTTCGTCTTCGTGTTTGCCGGCCAAAGTTCCGGAGGCGTAAAGATCGCATTCTTCAAAGCCGATCCGCATTTACACGTCCGGTCCAGCTCACTCAATCGGTTCACGGCCTCTTTCATGATGATCTGAGCATTGCGCACATTCCTGTTCAAATATTCGATCACTGTTTCGACGCTCACCGCATCATGACTCGGATGCCAACAATCATAATCGGTGACGAGCGCGAGTGTCGCGTAACAGATCTCAGCCTCGCGTGCGAGCTTCGCCTCCTGCAGATTCGTCATACCGATAATGTCCATGCCCCATGAACGATACACGTTTGATTCAGCGACGGTTGAAAAGGCCGGGCCTTCCATGCACAAGTACGTTCCGCCACGATGCGTCTTCACGTCGGCGACTGCACACGATTGCTCGAGAACATCGCCGAGGTCGCGGCACACAGGATGCGCGAATGAGACGTGTCCGACAATTCCCTCACCAAAGAAAGTCGATTCGCGAGCTCGCGCCCGGGTGCGATCAAAAAACTGATCCGGAATCACCATGTCGAGCGGCGCGTATTGTTCCTGCAAAGATCCAACGGCTGAAGCGGAAAGAATACGTTCGACTCCCAGTAACTTCATCCCATAGATATTGGCCCGAAACGGAAGCTCAGTGGGCGTGAATCGATGGCCCCGACCGTGACGAGGCAGAAACGCAACTCGCTCAGCATCCAAAGTGCCGACAATAAAAGCACCAGAGGGACTGCCGAAGGGTGTGTCGACCCGCACTTCTTCGACGTCTTTCAATTCGGGCATTTGATAGAGCCCGCTGCCGCCAATGATTCCAATTTTTACGGTCATCGTATCTAGTTTCCGGCGAACTCAGTAAAAGGCACTGGCCGCAGTTTTCCGTCTTCATGAATCAACTTGCAAACAGGTTCGTCCGGGTCGTGATAGAAGAGACAGAGCCAACCCTCGTCCGCCGCCTGTGGCAACAATCGTTTTTTCGCTTCGACCGTCTCAACCGGATATAGATCGTAACCCATTACCCAGGCAAAGGGGACGTGCGCCCTCATCGGCGCCAGATCCGCGAAACCAAACAAGGTCTGCTTTCCATTGTCTAATCGCCAGCACTGCATCGACCGGTTATGACCGGCCACCGTCTCCATTCGCAAGCCGGGCACAACTTGATACTCCGCTGCCTTCAATTCCAGCTGTCCGGATTCGGCGAGGGGCTGCCAGTTCTCAGGCAGATAACTGGCGCGATCTCGTTCGCTGGGGTTCTCTGCGTGCTCAAACTCTGATTGCGAGATGAAATAACGCGCATTCGGAAAAGTGGGAACTGCTTTCCCTGTCTCATCTAGAAAGGTGTTGCCACCGGCGTGATCGAAATGAAGATGTGTGTTGACTACGATGGTGATTTCTTCCGGTTTCAGCCCTGTTTTTTCTCGCAGGATTTCAACGAGGGGACGCTCGCGGGT
>JANNON010000048.1:0-12701 GCA_031399105.1 Blastocatellia bacterium
AACCGTAGATCGCAGTATTCGTCGCGGCCTGCCTTCAGCTCGCATACTTCCTTCCACGCTGGGTGACCGACCGACTCTGCGGGGAGCGTTGAGCCTGGTTCTAGCCAGCAAGTTCGCCGCTGCGTTTGCCGCCTGAACGAGAGTGGTCTCAGGTCTCAAGTCTCAGGTCTGAGAGTCAAATTTCAAATCTGGATCACCGACAATCTCAAGATTTGAGATCTCAAACTAAGATCCCCGTCTTCCTCTGATTTGCCCTTCTTAGAAAATAGTTGACAGCCTTTTGAAACTGTATTAAATACTTCGTTCGTTTAGGCAACAAACTGTTCAAAACAGTTCTTTATTCAGCTTTCATCCCGCAATTCAATCTGAGCCGAGGGCACAGTCTTTAGCCCAGGCCTTCACCTGCAAGCCATTTAGTCGCATCGGCGGCCGGACTTTCCGGGCGTGGTGCGAATTCATCTTTGACGGCATCCAGAGGACGAGACCATGTTAAAGCCAACATTCGCCGGCAAGACGGTAGCAGCATTCATTACTATCGTACTCTTCAGCATTGGAGCTTTGGGCCAAAGTAATAAAGGCTCAATTGTCGGTACCGTTAAAGATCCAAACGACGCGCTGGTGACGAAGGCAAAGATCACCGTCATCAATCTCAAGACCGGCGAAGTTCGCGAGACCGAAACGAATGATGATGGTACTTTCACCGTAACCAATCTCGAGCCCGATCCTTACCAGGTAAACGCGGATGCCCCCGGTTTTCAGACGGTGACTTTCCAGTCAATCCAGGTTGAAACAAATTCCCGTGTGCCCCTCGATGTTAAGTTCAGCAGCATCACCGGCGGCGTCGGGACGGTCACGATTACGGCCGACTCAGCGCCACTCGTAGAAAGCGAAACCAGTGTTCGCGGCGATGTCATCACTGGCCGGCAAGTCACTGACCTGCCCATCCCGCAAAGAAACTTCACTTTGTTAGCCGCGCTTTCGCCGGGCGTGACCAGGCCAAATCTCGGCCTGCTCGGTGGTGGTGGAAACTTCGTCTCCGGTGGTGGTGGGCAAAACAATACTGAGTCCACACGCTTCCGCGAATCGGGTGGTTCCGTCCTGGTTATCAACGGTGCCCGCGCAACGAACAACAACTTTCGGCTCGACGGCGTCGACAACAACGAATCGCAGTTCGCACAGATCGCGATCTATCCGCAGCCCGATTTTGTTTCTGAGTTCAAGATTGAAAGCAGCGTACCCACTGCGGAATCAGGACGGGCGGGTGGCGGTGTCATTTCCGTTACTACCAAGTCAGGAGGCAACGAGGTTCACGGCACAGTGGGCGAAGTTTACCAGGGCCGGTTCTTGAGCGCGGCCGCCAGTCGTTTCGACGATCCTGGTTCGCCTGCAGTTCCAAACACGGTGACGCATAACTACTTCGGAACGGTTGGTGGTCCAATTTTTCTACCTCGTCCCGGAGAAGGCACTCCGCATTTTTATGACGGACGCAATCGCTCATTCTTCTTCTTTTCACTGAATGGTCAGCGGAACAGCACGCCAATTTTTGGAGGTGGTGAGAATCCGTCGACTGTCCCAGTGCCCACTGCTCGCATGCGGGTTGGCGACTTTGGTGAGTTACTGCAGCCGGGAACCGCGCGCGTTTACCAACTAGCGGGCGGCGGCACGGTGACTGCGCCACAGGGAACGATCTTCGCTCCTAACGGTACGCCTATTCCGGGTAACGATCTGCGCAACTGTCCGACCTGCGGTGGCTTCTCGCCGTTTGCTCTCGCGTACGTGAATGCCTTCCCTTTGCCTAACCTTCCCGGTGCCGGTCGTAACTACAGCACAAATCGAAAAGAGCATGCGATCGTCGATAGCTATGACATCAGGATCGATCATCGCGTCACCGACAACAACACGATCTTTGGACGTTACAGCAAGCAATCATCCGCACGCAGCCGCGACAACTTCTTCCCGCTCGGCGCGTCACCTAATGGCAACGACTTGCCGGCGGGCCCTTCGGCCGGTGATGAGTTTGGTAACGCCCGGGGATTTACACTTGGTAATACTCACACCTTTTCGCCGACCATCATTAACGATGCGCGTTTCGGTGTGAACCGCGTGCAAATTGGAATTTTCAATACTGGGGTGAATGGGACTGGTGGATTCTCAGCGAATGTCTCCGCCAATCTCGGCGCCAACAACATCAATCTTGGTCCTAACTCGAGCGGTATCGTCCTGGTGGGAATCGTCGATGAGTTGACCGGAACCGACCGCGCGACTGAGTTCACCGGGGATGGCGGGCCGTTCTATTTTCTTTCAAACAACTTTAACTTCGCCGACGCCCTGACCGTTGTGCGTGGAAATTCAACTTACAAGTTTGGTGGCGACCTACGCGTTCGCCAGAACAGTAACTTTGATGGTGGTCGTAACGGCGGCACCAAAGCCAACACGCAATATGGAACTACTGGCAGCGGCTTTGTGTCGGGTAACTACAACGGAATTGGACCAAACGACAGTGGCTCCTCGTTAGCGAATTTTCTGCTGGGTTACCGGCCGGGATTTATCACTCGCGGTGACCCGGGTGGACCATACTTCTTATCGAACAAAGAGATCGCTTTCTTTGTTCAGGACGACTGGAAAGCGCGTCCTGACTTAACCTTGAACCTGGGCTTGCGCTACGACATTTTTACAGCGCCCACCGAACGATTTGATCGACAAAGCAATTTTGAGCCAGCAACCCGGACAATCGTCATGGCCAGCGATGGTTCACCGGGCGGTCGCGATCTCGCCGAGACCGATATGAACAACTTCGGCCCCCGCATCGGGTTCGCCTACGCCGGTCTGCGATCCGACAACCGGCTGGTGATTCGTGGCGGCTATGGCCTGCTCTACACAATTGACGTCAGTGCGGCCCAGCCCTTGACTGCGAATCCCGGCACCGGCTCGGCAAGCTACAGTTGCAACCCAATCACAAACGCGGCCGGATGCGGTTTCCCGGTATTACTCGGTCGCAACCCCTTCGATGTGGGTATTCCGACGGCACCCTTTGCGGTTGCCGCGCCCGGAGCTCGTTTCCCTGCGCCGACAACGGGCGGCCTCATTCTCTTCAACGATCCCAATCGCAAGGACGAGATGTATCACCAGTACAACCTGACGATGCAGTATGAATTGGCGCCTGACTGGATGGCTGAGATTGCCTACGTCGGATCGGCCGGTAGGAATTTGCTAACGCTGCAAAATATCGGAACTGGGAACGATGAAGGCGGTCCCGGCTCGCGCGAAGTTCTGGGGGTTAACGCCGTCACTGCGACTCGCTACGGCGGTCGGTCCAGCTACAACGCAATGCAGAGTAAGTTGGAAAAACGCTTCACTCGCGGCCTTTCGATCCTGGCGAGTTATACCTGGGCCCACGCAATCGACACGTCACCGGGTGGCATCTGTTCCAACGGCGCCAGTGCTCGTGATTGCGGTCCAGATGATCCGACTCGACCGGAACTCGATCGCGGCAGCTCCGATACTGATGTCCGTCATCGTTTCACTTTCTCGAATGTTTACGATCTTCCATTCGGGCGCGGCCGTACTTATCTCGGCGACATACCCAGAGCCGCAGACGTTCTGATTGGCGGCTGGCAGCTTAACAACATCGTGACCTTACAAAGCGGTCCGGTTTATAACGTGACCTGCAACGGCGGTCGCGTGGACATCCTTGGGGATCCGACACCGACGGCAGCCGATGTGTCAGCGGGCCGGCAGTTAAATCGCGCCGCCTTCCGCTGTGCCCAAACTCGTATCTTCCCGGCCGACCCAAGCAGTCCGCATATTGGCTCGTTAGGCAGAAACGTGTTCCGCGGTCAGAAGCAGTTCTACTGGGATGCGTCACTCTTTAAGAACTTCAACGTTTCGGCGATCAGCGAAGACTTCAATGTGCAGTTTCGCTTCTCCGCTTACAACGTGCTGAACCGCGTCAACCGATCTTTCCCCAATGGCGATATCAATAACGCCGGCGACTTTGGCCGCGACACCAGCGAGCAGCGGCGACGGCAGATGGAGTTCTCCCTAAAACTGATCTTCTAGCTGCTGTGCGATCTCCAGACAGTTTTCGAGTGGCAGGTCTGCTATTTCCCTGCCACTCGATTACTTTGTGAAGCAGCGATGTGCGTCTTGCGACGAAGCTCGGTAGAATCCAGCAATGGCTTTCGAGGGAAACAGATTTTGTCGTCGATTAGTATCCACCTTTTGGGTAGTGCTGCTGGCGATGTTTATTTTCGTCACGCCCGCAAGTGCGCAGGTGGCGCGCAAGACGGGGCATCCCGGCAAGAATCAGAAAGTCTCCAGTCCAACTCCTGAAATCACCGCGGAGTTGGGTCGGGCAGCCGATCTGCTGCGGGCCGGCAGTCTGGACGAGGCGGAAGTCTTAACGCGAAAGATTGTGGGTGAGGCTCCCAGAGATCCGAGGGCGCAAACCCTGCTCGGCGTAATTCTCGATCAGCGTGGGGACATGAACGGTGCCGAGCGTGCTTATCGTGAGGCACTCCGTCTCCAGCCGAAAAACGTTTCGGCACTAGCCAATCTGGGCGTCCTGCAGGCAAAGACAAAGCATGCAGATCAAGCTATTGCCACCTTTGAGCAGGTACTGAGAATCGATCCCGAACAACGGCAGGCAATATTTAACCTGGGGACTCTTTATGCTGCGCGCGGCGATTATCAACGAGCCGTACCTCTGCTCGAACGGGCAGCTGGTAAATCTGAATCCGGCTCAGCGCCGGCAGACGTCGGATTGCTTCTCACTTTGGGGAACGCTTACGCTCATGTCGGCAGGGAAAAGGATGCGAAGCTGCTTGCGGCTCGAATAGAGAAGATAGTCGGCGACGATCCGCGGACGCTCTTCACCCTGGCACTCAGTCTCGCTGAAGCGCATCAATACGAACAGGCCGCGCATTTCTTTTCACGCACTAATGCACTTCGCCCGAATACGTTCGAGGTGCTCTACAACCTGGGCATCGCGCTTTACAATCTTGATCGACTTGACGAAGCTGCGCGCGTATTGAACGAAGCAGTTGCTCTCCAACCAACCAAGCCTGAGCTTTATTACCGTTTGGGTTTAATTTCGTCAGCGCGCGGTGACAGCAAGTCTGCGTTAATGCATTGGTCGCGGGCTTTGGAACTTCAACCCATCTTTGCCGAAGTGAATTTTCTGATCGGTGAAGAGCTGTTGAAGAAGCAGTTAGCGGAACAATCGATTCCATACTACGCACAGTCGGTGACGCAGGATCCTTCGAAGCTGATCTATCACTTGCGACTCGGTGTCGCGAATTTTCGCAGTCAGCGTTATCCCCAGGCGCGCGAGGCTTTTGCTCGTGGGTTAACTCGTTTCCCCGACAGTGCGAACCTATATTTTTTGCTTGGCTATGCGGCTCGGGCCGAGGGGCAGTACGACGAAGCGGTCAGCGCGTTACAGAAGACGCTTAAGTTGGAGCCGAATAACACAGATGCGCTTTCAAGCCTGGGTTACATTGCCAGCCAGCGCGGCGAGAGTGTTGAAGCTGAGCGAATGTTGCGCCGGGCGATACAACTTGATCCCCAGAGCTTTCCTGCGCATCACGACTTGGGACGTTTGCTGGTAAAGTTGAGACGCTACGATGAAGCAGTGCCCGTCCTCAAACGAGGGGCCGAGTTGAATGCGAAGGACGCCGGCGTTCACTATCAACTGTTTCTTGCTTACTCGAGACTCAGGCGGAAAGCAGATGCGGATCGTGAGCTGGCGGTCTTCAGACAGTTCGAAGCAGCAAACAAGCATGCGGATACGCCGCTCGGTGTGAGTGTCAAAGCCGGACCGGCTAGCGAAACAGATGTATTGCCGCCACTTCCGGCGAATGCCAGCGGCGATGCTCATAAACCATCCAGCCCGTAAAGCTTAGCAACGAGATGATTGGCAACAGGAAGAGTTTAAACGTGCGCAGAACTTCATTCAGATTAATTGTCTTGGCCGGCTTCCTTGCCGCGCTCTCGCTACTGCTCGTGAGGAGCGCTTATGTGAGCAATTCGAGTCCGGCGAATGGCTACAGCGAAGAGATTTCAAAAACGTACGACTTCAAGTTTGGAGCTAACCCGTTCTCGCCCAGCAACGCCTCCACTACCACTGGAACCTTTATTTCCGGCGACAAGTTTCTGCCGTCAAGTCGATGTGGCACTTGTCATACTGACTCGCACGCTCAGTGGCGTCAGTCGGCGCACGGCAATGCTTTCCGCGAACCGTTCTATCAAAAGAATGTGAAGGATCTGATCTCGCAGCGAGGAATCGAATTTACTCGGCACTGCGAGTCTTGCCATAACCCGGCGGCGCTCTTCACCGGGTCCTTAACCAAGAACACAAAAGTTAAGCGACCGTTTGACGACGACGGAGTCTCTTGCATCGCCTGTCACTCTATCCAGTCGGTTTCCGGCAAGGGTATTGGCGGCTACGTGATGGCCGAACCGGCTTTACTTGTGAAGGAGGACGGAACGCGGCTGATAGCAGTTACCGACCAGCAGGTGCTTGACGATATCCCTTCACACCGTCGCGCGATGATGCGTCCGTTGCTGAAGTCTCCGGACTTTTGCTCGTCGTGTCACAAGTCGCAGGTGCCTCGAGAGCTGAATGACTACAAGTTTTTGCGAGCTTTCTCGGTTGGCGATGAGCTGCAGATGTCTTCGTTCTCAAAAGAGTCGCCGCATCCGTATTACGTGCGTGACAAAGAGACCTGCAACACTTGTCACATGAAGCAAGAAGCGGCGCCGTTGTTTGACGTTTCCGCGAAGGAAGGAAAACTTGCTTCGCATCGATGGGCAGCGGCGAACACCGCGATTCCGTTCTTCTACAAGTGGCCTGAGCAACTCGACGCGGTTACGAAGTTTCTGGAGAACGATGCCCTGGGCGTCGATATCTTCGCGATTCGCCGCAAGCCTGCGGGCGCTGTCGCAGAGGAGTTTATTGCGCCGCTTAATCGAAGCAGTTTTAGCATTACCGCTGGCGACCGGCTGAACGCTGAGGTCGTGATCACGAACAAGAATATCGGTCATTCATTTCCACCTGAACTGCGTGATTTTTACGAAGCGTTTATCGAGTTCCTGGTGAGCGATGAGAAAGGGAAGACTTTGTATCGCTCGGGATTCATCAAGCCGAATGGGCATCTCGATGAATCGGCGCACAACTACAAAACGTATCTCGTCAAAGCAGACGGGAGTTTTAATGACAAACACCACATTTGGCGCACGCGAATCGTTTCGCAGAACAATCAGATTCATTCCGGACGTTCAGATCTCGCGCGTTATCAGTTCCGCGTCCCTGCTGATGCGACTGGCACCTTGCGCCTGACTGCGCGGTTGCGGTATCGCCGCTTCACACGAGTGTTCAGCGACTATGCCCTTGGCAAATCTGTCGATTACCCAATCGTGAACATGGCTACGGCAGAATATTCTCTCCGCATCGGCGAGAATCGTGCACTTGCTGCCGCTGAGTTGCCCAAGAACGCGATGCCGGACTGGCGGCGCTGGAACAACTACGGCATAGCGCTGTTCGATCATAGGCAGTATCCACTGGCGATCGATGCTTTTGTTCACTCGGCTGCGCTGGATGAAAAGTATCGCGGCATGGCCCAGGTGAATCAGGCAATGGGATTGATCGAGTTGGATCAGTATGAACGGGCAGCAGGAATCCTCGGCGCGGTTTTGAAGGCCAACCCGGAAAACATGCGCGCGCTGTTTCATCAGTCGCGAGTGCTGACTAGATTTGGGGATCTGGATAAGGCAGAGAAGAACATTCGCAAAATTCTGGTTGCGTACCCGCGCGATAGACTATCGCTGCAACAGCTCGGCGAGTTGTCCAAGATTCGACGCGACTTTGAAGGGGCGCGCGAATGTTACACAAAGATTTTGGAGATCGATCCAGAGGACATCGGTGCGCACTACAACTTGATGCTGATCTACCGGAAGTTGGGAATGAATGATGAAGCGCGGCGTGAGGCGAAGATCTTTGCCGACCTGAAGGATGACCCTTCGGCGTTGACGCTGGCCAATACATTCTTAAGGAAGCATCCGGAGATGAGTAATGAGAGTGTGTTCTGGCACGTGCACGATCTCGACTGAGGCAGGGTCTCAGGACTCGGGACTCAGGTCTCACGGGTTTCTGAGATCTTAAATCTAAGATCTCAAATTTCAGATCTCAAGAAATCCGAGACCTGAGACCTGAGCCTGAGTCTTGACCTCGAGTCTTGACCCGAGTCCCGACTTCTTCCAGAGGGGAAAATTACTTCGCAAAACATGAGGCGTTTTTTTATCGGTGCTCAATTGTGTAGTGCCATTATCGCGATCTCCACGGCGTTTCCGATCGACAAAAATATCCAAGCGGCAGACTTACCGTCGTCACCGTCAGTCGAGTCATTCACTTCCCAAGCCTCTTCGCAAGCACGGAAGAAGGTTGACGATCTCTACGCCCGGAATTGTGCGCGGTGCCATGGGCCAGACGGACGCGGTGACACACCCATGGGACAAACATTTAATGCTCCAGACATGACCGATCCTGCCTGGTGGAAAGAGAATTCGAGTATTACTTCCGCAAAGAGCTTTCGGTCAATCATTACTCGCGGCAAGGCCGGCATGCCTGCGTTTGGCAAGAAGCTGACCAAAGCAGAGATCAACCTACTGGCAAATCGGATGCTGAAGTTTCGAAGATAAGCGGCAAGGAATAAGGATGAAGGATGAAGGCGGAAGGATGAAGAAAGAGCGGCGGAAGCTAAAGGATTCGAAGCCTTCGAAAATCTGGCTCCGAAGCCTTCATCTTTCATCCCTCAGCCTTCATCCTTCGCTGCCGTTGATCCTTCGACTCGGTTGCCTGGGAGCGCGGACGCCCTCGTCCGCTGTGCCGCGCTGTCAATCAACTCGATTTGGTTCCTTCAACTTTACGGCATCCCATGCTAGCGGACGAGACCGTCCGCGCTCCCAGTCTTACCGTGTTCGGCTCATTGCCACAATTGTCTTCGCCGCAGTGGCCGTCTCCATCAGTGCCGCGCAATCCAACTCGCCTTCCGTAAGCAAAGTCGAGCCTCCCTCGTGGTGGGCGCGGCATTCCATCAATCCGGTCAGGCTGGTGGTACGAGGAACGAATCTGGCCGGTGCGGTCGTGCGTCCAAATCGGCCGGGTATTCAGATCTCAAATGTTTTGGTCAACCGAAACGGCACGTATCTTTTCTTCGATGTTCGCATTCCTCCAAACTCAGCGCCCGGCTCTTACCCATTCACGCTGCAAACGCCGAGAGGGAAAGCTATCATTCCTTTCACCATCGGCACTCCGCCTGATTCGCGAACGAATTTCCAGGGAATAACTAACGATGACGTGATCTATCTGATCATGCCCGACCGTTTTGCTAACGGCGATCAGAAGAACGATCAACCGTTCGGAACGCCACCAGCCGCAAACGATCGCAAGAACCCGCGCGGTTTTCACGGCGGAGACCTGCGCGGCATCATTAATCACCTTTCCTACATGAAAGACCTGGGAGTTACGGCGCTCTGGCTGACGCCCTGGTATGACAACTGGAACGGACTCACCGAATGTGAAAAGCCCTGGTGTCCGCACACCTACTATCACGGCTATCACGCCACGGATTATTACGCCGTCGAGGACCGCTTCGGCGACATGGCGACGCTGCGTGAGTTGGTTGCTAAGTCGCACGCGTTGGGTATCAAGATTATTCAGGACCAGGTTGCAAACCACGTTGGTTCCCGCCATCCATGGGTGGCTGATGAACCGCTGCCGAACTGGTTTCATGGCTCGCTGGCGCAGCACTCACTTAACAAATTTCAGAACAGCTCGGTGCTTTCACCACACGCTAACCAACTCGAGTTTCGCAACACCATTGATGGTTGGTTCAGTGATGATCTTCCGGACATGAACCAGGAGAATCCTGAAGTCGCGCGCTACGAGATTCAGAATTCACTTTGGTGGTTGGGAATGACTGGGGTGGACGGCATACGCCAGGACACCATCCAGTACCTGCCGCGTTTCTTTATTCGACAACTGTCCGATGCGCTTCATCGGCAATACCCAAAGATGTGGATGGTCGGCGAGGTGATGGATCCCGACGCAGCCCACACGGCCTTCTTCATCGGCGGACACACTGGCTGGGACGGCGTCGACACTAAACTCGATTCGGTTTTTGACTTTCCACTATGGGAAGTTTCGCGCAAGGCATTTACCGGAAGGGCGCCGCTGCGTTCGCTCAGAGACGCGCTCAAATATGACGCGCTCTATCCTGATCCCGCGCGCATTACGACGCTCGCAAACAATCACGACACCGCGCGATTCATGTCGCTGCCGGGCGCCACGCTCGAAGGGGCGATGATGCACATGGCGTTCATCTTGAGCACGCGCGGAATCCCACAACTCTATTACGGCGAAGAGATTGCGATGGAAGGAAGGGACGATCCTGACAACCGTCGCGATTTTCCCGGAGGTTTTCCGGGTGATTCACGAAGCGCGTTCAGACCTTCTGACAGAACTCCGACTGAGCGACGAATGCATGAATGGACGCGCGCATGGATCAAGTTGCGTCAAGACCATTCAGCAATCAGACGCGGAAAGCTCATCGATCTTTTGTACGAAGAAGATGTCTATGTGTTTGCGCGGCAGGATCAGAATGAAACCGTGATCCTGGGATTCAACAAGGCGGCGAAGCAGGTGAAGATCGTTCTGTCTGCTGACTCCAGCGGCCTAAAAAACGGATCGGAAGTGGCTGTGCTATTGGGAACGACCGGCGGCAGTCGAGTTGCAGATGGAAAGATCGCGATCACGTTGCCGCCGAGGACCGCCGTGGCATTCGCTGTCAAATAGCCTAAATCAGTCAGTACCGAAACGCGGTAGCGTCGGGTCACTGCTGCGAATACGGTCTGTCGGATATGGGTTCTGCTTTTGGTAATTAACCAAAGAGCTTCGATTAACATTGAAACTCGCCGGCAAGACCCGACGCTACTGCGTTTCGGTACTGACATTATCTATATGAACTTTCCCAGATCCAGCGGCATCTTGCTTCACCCAACTTCCTTGCCGGGACCCTTCGGCGTGGGCGACCTCGGGCCGGCAGCGCATGGCTTCGCGGATTTTCTCGTCGCCGCCGGGCAAAGTCTCTGGCAGATGTTGCCGCTTGGTCCAACCGGCTATGGCGACTCCCCGTACGCTTGTTACTCGGCATTCGCTGGCAACACGCTGCTGATTAGTCCGGAGCGCCTCGTTAGCGAAGGGCTCTTAACAGAAGACGACATAACGGGGCCGTCGCTTCCCGATGAACGAGTCGACTTTGTCGCAGCTCACGACCTGAAAGAAATTCTGTTGCGCAAGGCGTTCGAGCAATATCAAGGAACGACAAGTACCGCTCTGCGGAGTGAGTTCGAGACTTTCAAGCAACGCGCGGTTGACTGGCTGGATGACTACGCCTTGTTCCGAGCTTTGAAGGATGCGCAGGGCGGCGTGGCTTGGAACGAATGGGATCCGGCGCTAGTCCGGCGCGAACCTTCGGCGTTGGCGCGCTCGCGCGCTGAATTGCAGCAGGAACTCGAGGCCCAAAAGTTCTATCAGTTTCTGTTCTTTCGTCAGTGGTTTAAGTTGAAGTCCTATTGTCATGAGCTTGGCGTTCGCATCATCGGCGACCTGCCGATTTTTGTCGCGCAAGACTCAGCTGATGTTTGGACCAACCCGGAGCAGTTCAAATTGGATAAGAACGGTGCGCCGATCGTCGTCGCGGGTGTGCCGCCTGACTATTTCAGCGCTACCGGACAACTGTGGGGAAATCCTCTTTACAACTGGGACCACATGCTGCGCGATGGTTTTAGCTGGTGGATTAAGAGGGTGGCCGAGACGCTGCATGTCGTAGACATTGTGCGCATCGATCACTTTCGAGGTTTTGCGGCTTGCTGGGAAATTCCCGGCGGCGATCAGACTGCGGAACGCGGGCAATGGGTCGAAGCGCCGGGCCGGGAACTTTTTGCTGCGATTCGAAGCGCACTTGGCGACTTGCCAATAATCGCGGAGGACCTCGGAGTTATTACTCCGGATGTAGTCGCGTTGCGTGACGGCTTTGGTTTTCCCGGCATGCGAATTCTGCAATTTGCGTTTGGCGGCGATAGCAAGAATATCGATTTGCCGCACAACTACATCGCGCAGGTCGTCGCCTATACCGGAACCCACGACAACGATACGACCGTCGGTTGGTTCAGTAGTGTGGCGGGCGAAGGTTCTACACGTGATGCAAAACAGATCGCACGTGAACGAGAGTTTTGCCTGGACTACCTGCCTTCGAATGGGCTGGAGATCCACTGGGACTTTATTCGCGCGGTGCTCGCGTCGGTGGCCAACACCGCGGTTGTTCCGTTGCAGGATTTACTAGGCTTGGGAAACGAAGCGCGGATGAATTTGCCGAATAGTACTGAGGGGAATTGGTCGTGGCGAATCAAGGCGGATCAGTTGACTGACGACATTGGCGACCGACTGCGAGAGTTGACAGTGCTCTATGGAAGATTGAGGCAGGAATCTTTGCCGCAGATCGCAGAAAGTGTTGAGAAATAGCTTTAGGCCAGGTTTGTCTCGTTCAAATTGGGTTGTCTCTCTGTCAGGAAGGCGGACCCTGTCCCCGCCAGCCACAGAAGAATGAACCTGAGAGCAATAAAGACAGCGGGGACAGGGTCCG
>JANNON010000091.1:0-3216 GCA_031399105.1 Blastocatellia bacterium
GACCGTAACGCCGCCCGCATTCGCGAGGATGTCCGGCACCAGAAACACACCCTGATCGGCGAAGATACGATCTGATCCCGGCGTTGTCGGTCCGTTCGCGAGCTCTGCAATGATTCTGGCCTTTACCGCTCGGACATTGGCGAGCGTGATCGCATTCTCCAGTGCTGAGGGCAAAAGGATATCGCAGTCAACCGTCAAGACTTCATCGCAAGCCATCTCGGTAGCGCCGGTCATCCCGACTAATGTTTTGTTCTCCTTCTTATGACGCAGTGCCTCGTGGATGTCGATCCCGCGTTCGGAGTAAAGTCCGATATTCGAGTCGCAGATCGCCACGACGCGCGCGCCATCGGCAACCACCATGTGCGCAATGTTGGCGCCGGCATTGCCGAATCCATGAATCGCCACTCGCGCACCCTTCAAATCCATGCGGTTCACCCGACAAGCTTCACGCAAGGTGTAAAGACAGCCGCGGGCAGTCGCCTCGGCACGCCCCTGGGAACCACCAAGCGAAATAGGCTTGCCAGTCACCACGCCTAACTCCGTATGTCCACGAACCATCGAGATCGTGTCCATGATCCACGCCATTGTTTGCTCATCTGTGTAGACGTCCGGCGCTGGAATGTCGCGATCTGGACCGATGATCGGCGCAATCTCAAAAGCGTAACGACGCGTCAGCCGTTCGAGCTCGTTAAGCGAAAGGCTTTTTGGATCGCAGATCACTCCCCCTTTGCCGCCGCCATACGGAATGCCGACCGTGGCGCATTTCCAGGTCATCCATGCTGCGAGCGCCTTCACTTCATCGAGCGACACGTTCGGGTGATAGCGAATGCCGCCTTTCGCCGGCCCACGAGCGATGTTGTGTTGGACTCGATAACCCTCAAAGACCTGCACGTCTCCGCCATCCATCTTCACCGGAATCGAGACGATAAGCTGACGCTTCGCGCTGCTCAACACCTGACGCATAGAGTGGTCGAGGTTCAAGTAGTCGGCGGCACGGTTGAATTGTTGTTTCGCGATCTCAAACGGATTCAGTTCTTCCTGAACGGCCGGTTTGGTTGACATTGAGTGTCTCCTGGAAAGGGCGGGGTCCGAAGAGCGGGGTCATCGTAGTGACTAAAGTTTCGAGTTTCAAGTTTCTAGTTTCAAGTTCGGACTGTGAACTCACCAACTTGGTTATTCAACGGGAAGAACACAAAGCGCAAAGTTTGACGATCAAAGTTGAAGTAGAGAGTTTGCAGATCGAAGAACTCGAAACTCGAAACTCGAAACTCGAAACTTGCATCGCGGATGGAACATCTTCGGGCGATCAGTGTCTAACCTTTCCGAAGCTCCTGCGACCCGAACGGCACCGGCAATGGAGGACCAGATGTTTAATAACCTTATTGAATCGAGTTCGCACAAGAACGAGATCAAACGACGCGGGTCGTTCTTACTCTTCACCAGCATTACCTATGCCCTGATGTTCGCCATCGCTGGAGTCGCCAGTATCTATGCGTATGACGCGCGGTTGAACGAGCAGAACCTGGAAATCGTGACGATGGTTCCGGTGGAATTGATGGAGCCAGAACAACCACCAACACCATTTAACCCGACGCCGCCAAGGGGCGGCGGTGAGAACAACGACCCGAAGATTCCGCACCGCGAGATCGCGATGGCCAGAGCCGATCAACCCGAGATTGTGCCGGAAGGCATCTCTACCGCAGCAAACAAGAACCTGCCATTGCCTCGATTTGGACCAGTGCGCCTCGGCGAGCCTGATAGTGATCCCGGTGGCGGTGGCAGTAAAGGTTCAGACGGTGACAACAACGGTCGTAACACTAATCCGTTAGTTGTAACCGTAGATCCACCGACTCCGCCGGACCCGAAGCCAAAGCCGGTCCAACAGATCATCAGAAAGCAGATCATCAACAGCGAGGCAATTTCACTGCCGGTACCGCGTTATCCCGAGATCGCAAGAAACGGAAGAATTCAAGGAGTTGTTTTGGTTCAGGTGTTGATTGATGAAAGCGGCAAGGTGGTTTCCGCTCAAATAGTGCGAGGCAATCCGCTGCTCGCGGGTGCGGCAAAACAGGCCGCTTTCCTCGCCAGGTTCTCGCCTACGAAGATTGGCGATCAGACGGTAAAGGTGTCGGGGACGATAACTTACAACTTTGTGATGAACTGAACTGGGCTCGACTTCAGAATTATTTATTGCCCGCCAAGCTAAAGAGGTACGCAAGATAACTTCCTGCGTACCTCTCCCGCCGAAATAGAACTGACTAGTGACGAAGAGAAAAATAAGAGCGCGCGAGTTTACTTGTTATCATTTCGCCACTACGCCGCGAGCGAGGCCGCTCATCACGACCTTCCCGTCTTGATTGCGACATACACATTGCGCGCCCAGAAGCGTGTATTTTTCTCCCGGTTCAAGTTCAACGACGGTTACGTCACAGACGATCTCGTCACCAGCAAAAACCGGGCGGTGAAACTCAAACATCATTTGTCGCGCAATGAAATTCATGTCGCCGCCAATCTTGGTGGGGAGCGTTGCGGTCAGTAGGCCATGCGCCATCAGACGGCCTTGCGCGTCAGGCACTAGATGGTGCTCGCCCTGATCGCCCGAGAACCGCGCGAACACTTGAATGTCTTCTTCAGAGAAAGTACGCGTAACAGACCGCTTGTCGCCAAGTTTCAGTTGCATTTGAGATCCCTGTAGCTGCGAAGAATTCTGACGATACGCATGTTACTACAGGGTCAACCCGTCACGACATAAGCTTGCCGGGGAAAGATTGTAGGGGCGGCACTCCGTGGCCGCCTCTTATTCTTTCGAAGATTCTTATTGGAGAGCGGGGCGGCCACAGCATGCCGCCCCTACAAACCAGCTCATGGTTGATAGCCGCCTGCCATCCATTGCTGGAAGGTTGTCACCTTTTCGCTGGACCACGGCTCTTCTCCACTCCAGGACGGAGGCATGGAACCAGAAGACACCTCCTGATAGACCGCGTCCGCGTTCGCGTAGTTGCCGGCCGGATTGCTCATGTAGCTGTAACTGTCCAACTGAACACCGCGTTGGGCCATGTGTTGAATATCCATCTCAGTGAACATCGGAACTACGTCTTTTGCAAAACTGACTGCCATGATTGTTTCCTTTCTGAGACTTTAGTGAGATGCATGACGTATTTTGCGCTAACGGGCTTGCTAATTTCCTGGGAGCGCGGACGGCCTCGTCCGCCAACG